>DAORHY010000081.1:0-11738 GCA_035438225.1 Bacteroidia bacterium | reverse complement strand
GTTGAAGTGCCGGGAACATGGTCACAGGTTGCTACCGATATTCTTGCACAGAAATATTTCCGGAAAACAGGTGTTCCTCAACAAGATGGTAGCGAGGGAGGAGAACATTCCATCCGGCAGGTTGCGCACAGAATGGCTGAGTGCTGGATGGAATGGGGTAAAAGCAATGGTTACTTTCAAAGCGATAAGGATGCCCAAATTTTTTACGATGAATTGGTTTTCATGATCATCGGCCAGTATGCAGCACCGAATTCTCCGCAATGGTTTAACACAGGCTTGTATAGTTCGTACGGAATCAAGGGAAGCGGACAAGGACATTATTATGTTGATCCGCAAACGGAAAAAGTGCACGTATCACATTCAGCGTATGAACGGCCACAGCCTCACGCCTGTTTTATCCTGTCAGTGGATGACGACCTTGTGAACCCTGGCGGAATCATGGACCTGTGGGTTCGTGAAGCACGCATCTTCAAATACGGAAGTGGTGTGGGTTCTAATTTTTCCTCAATTCGCGGGGAAAATGAAAAACTCAGCGGCGGCGGTTACTCGTCCGGATTGATGTCGTTCCTGAAAATTGGAGACCGCGCTGCAGGAGCCATTAAATCAGGGGGGACTACCAGAAGAGCAGCCAAAATGGTTTGCCTTGACCTTGACCATCCTGAAATTGAGAAATTCGTTCACTGGAAAGTGGAAGAGGAGAATAAAGTTGCTGCGTTGATCGCTGCCGGTTATCCTTCCGATTACGAAGGAGAGGCTTATGCTACTGTGTCCGGGCAAAATTCCAATAATTCCGTCCGTATTCCGAATAAGTTTTTCAGGGCAGTGGATGAAAACAGGAACTGGGATCTTATTGCCAGATCCGATGGCCGGGTTACGGATTCCGTTTCAGCCCGAAAACTCTGGGACGATATCGCCTATGCTGCCTGGCGTTGTGCTGATCCCGGCGTACAATACGATACTACGATCAATGAATGGCATACCTGCCCGGAAGGAGGAAAGATTCGCGCATCCAATCCGTGTTCGGAATACATGTTCCTGGATGATACTGCATGCAACCTCGCATCCCTCAACCTGAGGAAATTTTTTGATGAAGATACTCTGCAGTTTAATGTTGGCGCTTTTCAGCAGGCGTGCCGAATCTGGACTGTAGTCCTTGAGATATCCGTACTCATGGCTCAGTTTCCTTCGAAAGAAGTTGCAGAGCGCAGCTACGAATACCGCACCCTCGGTTTGGGGTATGCAAATCTCGGATCATTGCTAATGTTCTCCGGTATTCCATACGACAGCGATGAAGCCCGGGCAATTGGCGCTGCAATTACAGCGATCATGACCGGAACTGCGTACAAAGCATCCGCTGAAATGGCAAAACAGCTCGGTGCTTTCAAACAGTATGATAAGAACAGGGAGCACATGCTCCGTGTTGTCAGGAATCATCGTTATGCCGCTTACCATGCTGCAGACGCATACGAAGGACTGGAAATTAAACCGGAAGGAATCGATGCGAAAAACTGTCCGGATTATCTTTTGAGTGCTGCCTGCAAATCATGGGATGATGCGTTGATGCTGGGCGAGCAGCATGGTTTCAGGAATGCACAGGTGAGTGTGATCGCCCCCACCGGTACAATCGGACTGGTCATGGATTGTGATACTACCGGCGTCGAACCGGATTTTGCATTAGTGAAATTTAAAAAACTAAGCGGTGGCGGTTATTTTAAAATTGTCAACCAGAGTGTACCCGGAGCTTTGCACAACCTTGGATATACCAAACCGCAGATCAGGGAAATTGTCAATTATGCGAAGGGAACAGGAAGTTTTCATGGTGCTCCCACCATCAATGTTGAAACTTTAAAAGCAAAAGGATTTACCAAGGATGATATTTCCAGTCTGGAGAAGGCATCTGCCGGTGCATTCGACATACGTTTTATTTTCAATCGATGGACATTGGGTGAAGCCTGTATGCAGCGTCTTGGAATCGGAACGGAGATAGAATCGAGAGCCGGATTCAGCCTGCTGCATCACCTTGGATTTACAGACGAACAGATCGAAGAGGCAAATGTCTATGTCTGCGGCACAATGACCGTGGAAGGTGCTCCGCATCTCAAAGAAATGGACCTCCCTGTTTTCGACTGCGCAAACCGCTGCGGAAAAACCGGTCAACGCTTCATCCATCAATTCGGACATATTCGCATGATGGCCGCAGTACAACCCTTTATTTCCGGAGCCATTTCAAAAACGATCAATCTCCCGAATGAAGCTACGAAGGAGGATGTAAAGGAATGTTATGACCTCAGCTGGAAACTTGGTTTGAAAGCGACGGCACTGTACCGCGATGGATGTAAGTTATCTCAACCCCTGGCGACATCTTCAAAAAAGAAGGAGGCGGGTACGAAAGAAACCACCGCTCAAAGTGAGGAAAGAATTATTCCTGTTGAGCCGCTTTCTGCGGAACAGGTTTTAGAGGCTGCGCGGAGAATAATCAATGAATCATCCGATACAAAATTCAAGAGACAGCTTTCCAATATTGTTCACCGTAAACGTCTGCCCGACAAACGCGGTGGATTCACACAGAAAGCCAAACTTGGCGGACATACGGTTTTTGTCCGTACCGGTGAATATGGAGACGGAACCCTGGGTGAAATATTTATCGATATGCACAAAGAAGGAGCGTCATTCCGTTCCCTGATGAACTGCTTTGCGATTTCGGTCTCCATCGGATTGCAATACGGAGTGCCGCTTGAAGAATTCGTTGAGAAATTTATCTTCACCCGTTTTGAACCATCCGGTCCGGTAGATCATCCGAACATTAAAACTTCCACTTCTGTGATTGATTACATTTTCCGTTTGTTGGCACTGGAATATCTCGGAAGGGAAGATCTTGTTCAGGTGAAACCGGTCAAAAGCACGGGCATTCACAACCCGGACACAATTTTTCAACCGAAATTATCGGTACTGCAAAATGAATTGAAACCTGAACTTCAGGCGGACCAGACAAATCAGTACCTCAGCAACATGATGGGAGATGCTCCGGTATGTTCGAGTTGCGGGCACATCACCATTCGTTCCGGTTCCTGTTACAAATGCCTGAATTGCGGGACGAGTCTTGGCTGCAGTTAACGGTATGTTGTTATTGACAAAGAAAAGGCCCGGCAAAAAATGTCCGGGCCTTTTTCATTCTCTGAAAATTTATTTTACAATGTGAAAATTAAAATTGGGAGTTTGCAATGCGCCATACAATCTCACCCAGATCGGAAGCAGCATTTCCGTTCCTCTGGCGGTGGTGATATCCCCGAGGTCAATGATGTACTTCCATCCGAATTCAGTTTGCAACAACTGACGAACTTTTTCTTTCGCCCCTGGATCGTTGCCCGAGAGAAATAAATCATGGTCTCCCGGAACCAAAGATGGATTTACCATGACATTGCAATTGGTCGTGTTCAGAGTTTTTACAACCAAGGCATCAGGATATGTGCGCTGAATTTGTTCACCGACGGAATCTGTGTTGCAAACAGTCAGTGATGGCGGCATACCTTTGGAAAAATCCAGGGGATTGGAAATGTCAATGATGATTTTTCCTTTCAGGTTTTCTGCACCCGCAAGTTTCATGACTTCCAGGCTCGCTTCACCTTTTACGCAATTGAAAATGAGGGTAGCATACTTTGCTGCATCTGAAAAAGTTCCCAGGCTGGCCTTGGTTCCGGCAGCTTTCATCCATGCCTGTCCTTTTTCATTTGCTGCAGTCCGTGAGCCCATCATTACTTCGTGACCGTTTTGAATTAATTTACTGGCAATGGTAGTTCCCACCACGCCCGTTCCAAAGACTGAATATTTCATTTGTTTGTGATTTAGATTATGAATAATTGCATACAATTTTGTTCACTTCCCATTTCGCTTTAAGACGATTGAAACCCAATAAAATTTTAATAAAGGTCACTATTTGTAAGTGTGTTTTGTTACTAACAAAAGTAAAGCTTACTATTGTAATTACAATAGCTATCAATATTGTTAGTAGCCTACCTGTTTTACTGAATTGCTGATCTGCAATGGATTAATTTTATAAAAAGAATAAGATGATCGTTAACGGAAAAGAGTTTGAATTGAAACTGCACGGGAAAACTTTCCACTGTGCCTTGGATGTGACCATGCATTACGTTGGTGGAAAATGGAAATCGGTAGTCCTGTGGTATCTACGGAAGGATTCGCGGCGTTTCGGCGAATTGAAGAAAGTAATACCGGAAATCAGCGAAAAAATGCTAAGCCTTACCTTGCGTCAATTGGAGCAGGACTCCCTTGTTGAAAGGACGGTGTATGCGGAAGTTCCGCCGCGTGTAGAGTATAAGCTTACACCCCAGGGAAAAACCGTATTGCCGATAATTGAAGAAATGGCTGCATGGGGGCGTAAGAAATCGAAAGAGGAGGGTCAGATGGTGGAAATAATCCGAAGAAAATCTGCGAAGCGACCACTTATCGCTTCCTGATCTTTTCGAGTACTTCAAAGTACTTGTCCAGCTTCTGGGTGTATTGGATGTACTGTATTTCCGATTCTTCACTTTTACTAATCAGCCATTTTAAAAACAATTCCATGTTTTCTTTCAGCACATCGGTCTGTGTTACAAGCAAAAATGCCAGAGGAAGAAGTAGATTCAGGCTACGTTTTTGTGAAGAAGTTTTTGCAATTGTTTTTGCGCCAGGGCAAACACGATAGATGTTTTTCTGGAAATATTCCGCTGCATTTTTTCTGTTTCCCTGAAAGCGCTCAATTATGAAGGATGTGACAAAAGCGCCCAATCCTTGTGCATCTGCACTCATTATTTCACTTTTGGTTCCCGGTTGATTGGTATCGAGCCTTAAATTGGAATTTGCCAGAATACGGAGCACAGCAGCAGGTGTCCTGTATTTTTTTTTAGTGATAATTTTTTCCCATTCTTTTCCTGCAAGTTCAAACAGGTCATCCTGTACTGGACGGAAGCCCAGGCGGTAATAAAACCAGAAGGCTCCGGATTGTATTCCTTCCGGATTATTTTTCCCGATCTGGTATGGTTCGGCTTCCAGAAAATTTACATTGAACCGGTGACGGTACAGCCGCATAATTTGCAGAAAGATCCAGGCTGATTCGCCTCCGCGGTAAGGAGGAAAAATATTGATGCCGATTTTTGATTTGCTTCTGAATATCCAGCCGCCACCATATGCACACGGAATCCCGTTTTTGAAAGCCACATAACCCACATAGGCATCCAACGCCAAACGCCTGTCGCTTCTGAGATAATACAAGGCGATTGTCAGGCCTCTGCCGGTATCATATACTTCCGTTGCTTCAACCTCCGCAAATGTTACAGGGTCGGTTTCGCGGAACAAGGTGAACAAAGCAATCCGGGCTGCGTCAACATATTCCTGCTTTTCTTCCGTACTCAAAAATAGTTTAGCAGGAATTTTTTCTTTGAGAAAGAATTCAGGATCCGGTTTTTTAATGAGCTCATCCCGGTGATAAACTATTTTTGTCCCGGTGATGTGCCCGAAAGTACGCGATGCTCTGGACTCCCTGCAATCAAAATCAATGTATAATTTTAGGGTATCGTACAAGTAGTCCCTGATTTCCTGTGGCAATTTCATGGATTCAAAAATCCCCAGAACATTTTTGAGATGATGCTTTCCGGAACCGCATGCAAGTGCAATCCATTTTGTAAATGAAAGATCCTTTTTCTCCGATAATTCTGTCTCAGCCGGCATCAACCCCAAACGCAAAATCTCTGCAGGAGCAACTTCCGATTCTCCGAAGCCTTCAAATTTAACGGAACCCGGAAATTCTTTATTCAGCCAGCCAACCAATTCGAAACTGAATGAACCGGTGAGTGATGAACCGGCAATTCCGGAGCCGCTCAAAGTAATTTTCTTTTTAATGGAAGTGGATAAATAAATTTCTAAAACCGTGCTGTGGATTCTCTCCAGTTCCTTAATAACAAGCGAACGGATTTCTTCGCTCACAGGATACGCTGCACAAAATAGAAGCAAATCGTGATATTCGGTCAGAACACTAAGATTGCTCAATTGTTTTAATTGAAAATCTTTCAATTTCGAAAGCAGCAATTGATTTCCTCTTTCCTGAAATTTAAGATAGTCGGCCCGGAATTGCCGGACCTCAACGTTGCTAAGAGCAATGCTATTTTTCATCATTTAAAATCATTGCCGACTCCGGATTATTCATTGAAAAATGTATCAACCAATGATACAATGTCACCTTCAGAATGTCAGTTTCTCATGACTTTTGTCACGGAATTCGATGATAATTGTCATTAATTGAAAAAAGTGAATTAAATAAATTCGGTAAGAAATATAATCGTCAGAATTATGCCTTTTTATCATCAAATGGGAAAAGTTCCCGTGAAACGACACGTTGTTTACAGGCAGGAGGATGGCAGCCTCTATCATGAAGAGCTTGTCGGGACGCAGGGGTTTAGCGGATTATCTTCACTTGTATATCACTTGCACCCGCCAACGAGAGTCCTCCGTACCGGGGAGCCTTTTTCAATACAACCGAAAGTTGCGATTGAAAACAATATGCGTAGCCTAAGTTTTCATGGTTTTGAAATTCCTGCGGAGGAGGATTATCTGAAAAGCAGGAAAGTACTAATGATCAACCAGGATATGCAGATTGGCCTTGCAGCCCCGAAAGGAAAAATGAACTATTTTTTCAAGAATGCAGATGCTGATGAAATGATATTCATCCACAAAGGCAAAGGTACATTGCATACCATGTTTGGAAATGTGGATTTTGACTACGGAGATTACCTCATTGTGCCCCGTGGAACTGTTTATCAATTGAATTTTGAAACGCACGATAACAGATTTCTTTTTGTGGAATCAAATGGACCGATCACCACTCCGCGCAGGTACAGAAATGATTTTGGACAAATGCTGGAACACTCTCCTTTCTGTGAACGGGATATCCGCAGGCCGGCCGGACTCGAAACACATGCGGAAGAGGGAGAATTCACTGTTATGATTAAAAAGAAAGGTACAATTTTCCCGTACGTGTATGCGTCCCATCCTTTTGACCTGATCGGTTGGGACGGGTATCATTATCCATACGCTTTTTCCATTCATAATTTTGAACCATTGACCGGAAGGATTCACATGCCACCGCCGATTCATCAGACTTTTGAAGGAACTAATTTTGTAATCTGTTCTTTTGTCCCGAGACTCTACGATTACCACCCGCAGGCTATTCCTGCCCCGTATCATCACAGTAATATTGATTCCGATGAAATACTCTACTATGTTGACGGTGATTTCATGAGCAGGAACAATATTCAAAAAGGACAGCTAACCCTTCATCCTGCCGGGATTCCTCATGGTCCGCATCCGGGAGCGATCGAACGAAGCATCGGCCAGAAAGAAACAAAAGAACTTGCAGTGATGATCGACCCCTTCCATCCTGTCATGATCACTGAAACAGCTCTCGAATTGCAGCTTCCGGAATATTACTTGTCATGGCTCGAAAATTCTCCAACGGAAAAACCAGAAACTGTTAAATAAAATCCGATACAGAGGTACAATGGAAACACAAACTTCACAAAAAGCTGCCGCTGTGCAACAAACCGATTTCCTGCCGATCCAGGGAACAGATTATATTGAATTCTACGTCGGCAATGCTAAACAAGCTGCCCATTATTACAAAACGGCTTTTGGGTTTCAATCGCTCGCTTATGCAGGCCTTGAAACAGGATTGCGTGACCGTACTTCATATGTACTCAGACAGGGGAAAATAACGCTCGTGCTGACTACTCCGCTCAGCAGCCAGAGTCCCATTGCAGAACACATTAAAAGACATGGAGATGGAGTAAAGGTGATCGCTTTCTTAGTTGATGATGCAGAGAAATCTTTCAGAGAAACCGTGAAGCGCGGGGCAAAACCTTACCTGGAGCCGGTGACTGAAAATGACATTGATGGCACTGTGAAACGTGCGGGAATTTATACGTATGGAGAAACAGTTCACTTGTTTGTGGAACGACGGAATTACAAAGGACTTTTTTTACCCTCTTTCGTGAAGTGGGAATCAGATTATAATCCGGGGGAAATCGGATTGAAGTATGTCGATCATTGCGTAGGAAATGTGGAATTGGGACAAATGAATACCTGGGCACGCTTTTATGAGGAGGTACTGGGTTTTAAAAATCTCATTACTTTTGATGATAAGGATATTTCTACTGAATATACTGCCTTGATGAGCAAGGTGATGATGAACGGGAATGGCAGAATTAAATTCCCGATCAACGAACCGGCTGCCGGGAAGAAAAAATCTCAGATAGAAGAGTATCTTGACTTTTATGAAGGTGCAGGATGCCAGCACATTGCTGTTGCTACCGATGACATCATCGAAACCGTAACACGAATGCGTGAGCGCGGGGTGGAATTCCTGTATGTGCCGGGAACCTATTACGATACGGTTCCGGAACGTGTTGGAACAATTAAGGAGAGCCTGGATACACTTAAAAAACTGGGCATTATGGCCGACAGGGACGATGAAGGATACCTGTTACAGATATTTACCCGTCCGGTTGAAGACAGGCCGACATTGTTTTATGAAATTATTCAACGAGAAGGAGCAACATCTTTTGGTAAAGGAAATTTCCAGGCCCTGTTTGAATCTATTGAAGCAGAGCAGGCAAGAAGAGGTACATTATAATCAAAACTCAGAATTATGAATTACGAGAATTCCCCCCTATCCCGAAAACCATCCGCCGGTTTTGAGTTTATGCATTGTGCCGACTGCAAAGTGAAAGAATGTTCTGTACTTAGAAATTGTGAAAAAGAGTGTCTGGATGCTATTTCTGCAGCCAAGAAGCGGATAAGATTCGTTGCCGGGCAAAGGATACTAATGGAAGGAAATCATGCCCGGGGGATCTATTTTATAGAGGAAGGAAAAATCAAGATTTACAAGACGGATAACAAAGGCCAGGACGTAATCCTTCGTTTTGCGAAAGAAGGAGATATTATCGGATACAACAGTACGGAAGATTCCTCTGAATATCATGTTTCTGCCATAGCCATCACGGATACTGTTGCTTGTTTTCTGGATGCGGAAACTTTCCGTGATCTCACCCGTCATTATCCGGATTTTACTTTCGAGTTACTCAGGTTTTATAAGAAGCAATTGCAACTCACCGAAAATAAAACCTTGAGAATGGCCACAATGACCGTTCCTGAAAAAGTAGCGGATGCATTGCTTATTATGTATGAAGCCTACGGTTCAAAAGGATCCAGCAGGACATTGAACCTCACGCTCAGCCGGCAGGACATTGCAAATCTTGCGGGTACTACAAAAGAGCAGGTTTCAAAAGCAATTTCAGATTTAAAGTCACAAGGGATAATTGAGGCGAAAGGCAAGCATATTAATTTGGTGGATCTGGATGCGCTAAGTGTGATCGCCCAACATTGATCAGATCCGAATGAGTGAAAAGCTGCCCTCTGCGAATGGGCGGCTTTTCTTTTTTGCAACCTTTTCAGGTTTCTTACAGATTGGTTTTTACCTCGATATTTCCATAAATATCAGTACTATCATAGTGTAATTCATGATTTGTATCAGTTTCCTGATTTGCCTTGTGTTGTTTCTTTGTAGTATGATAAATCTCCAATTGAATTCAAGCAAGTTTCTATGCTTTCATTCTTTGAACCCTTATCTGAAGACGAAAAAGTATTCTTCGTGCAGTTCGGCAGCGAGATTTAAATAAAAATATGTCCCTGATTGAAACCGGAAGATACGTGAAACAATGAATCCAATAGATATACGAATACGGAAATTTGTAGCTCAAAACCTGACACTGACTCTTGCAACGAGTACAGAGGATTTTCCTTATTGCTGCTCTTTGTTTTATGCCTTTGATGAAATCGAAGGACTGTTTTATTTTATGTCATCTCCGGATTCCAGACACACCAAAGAAATGGTAATTAATCCGCATGTTTCCGGAACAATATTGAACGGAGAACAATCGGTGCTCCGCCTGCAGGGAATTCAATTTTCGGGAGAAGCTTTTCTGTTGAATAACGATGTGGAAGCCGATGCAAGGAAAGTCTACCTGAAAAAATTTCCAATTGCCCGTCTGAATCCGTCTGAGCTTTGGTGTGTCCGTATCGACTGGATAAAAATGACTGACAATACTCTTGGTTTCGGGACAAAGTTAATCTGGGAGAGAGAACATATTATCCGGCAGGCTGCCTGTTAAAATCTTTGCCTAGCCTCCGGGATGTTGCCCGGAAAACAGAAATCCTTTAGAATTGTTCAGTAGTTTTGTGTTCTGATGAAAGTACTCATTGTAGAGGATAACAAGGAATTATCACAATCCATAACCGCTTACCTTGGTGCAGAGGGATATTTGTGCGAAGTGGCTCCGGATTACGCGACAGCTGAAGAAAAAATCAGCCTTTATTCATACGACTGTATTCTCATTGACCTTGGACTGCCCGGTGGCAATGGTTTGGACCTTGTTCAGGTTCTGAAGAACATTAAATCAAGGTCAGGGGTGATCATAATTTCTGCAAAAGGGTCTGTGGACGATCGCGTCAAAGGCCTTGAATTGGGCAGTGATGATTACCTTCCCAAACCCTTCCATTTGTCTGAACTCAGTGCGCGGATGAAAGCGCTCATCCGGAGAAAAAATTTTGAAGGGAATACTGAAATCAGGCTGGAAGAGTTGTATATAGACCCCACATCTCAAATCACAAAAGTCCATGACCGTGTGCTTGCGCTCACGAAAAAGGAATATGATCTGCTCTTGTATTTTGTTACCAATAAAAACCGGGTATTGACCAAGAACTCTATAGCAGAACATTTGTGGGGGGATGATATGGACCAGGCGGATGAATATGATTTCATCTATACCCACATAAAAAACCTACGGAAAAAAATTACTGAATCGGGCGGTAAGGACCGGCTGGAGACAGTCTACGGCATGGGCTATAAATTTTCTGCTCCATGAAGCTGCTGCAACGGGCTACCTTGTATTATGCAGGGGTTTTTCTGATTCTGCTCATTGTATTGACGGGTTTTTTCTATGGAATCATCCAATTCTTTTTTCTGAAGAGCCTTGACAAATCATTGTTGAAGGAAAAGCAGAAGGTAAATTATAGTCTTTCGATGCGGTATGATTCCGATCAGCTGATATTTGATGCAGATGAAGAAGTTGATCTGCAAATAGTACCCTTTTCGGAGCGCCGTCAGGATGCGTATCAAACAATACATTATACCGATGAATGGGATAAAAAGTCAGGGGTAGAGGAGGAACCGGAACCTCACAGGGAACTGATTACTTACCTGGAGCATGATCAGAAGCTCTACCGGCTGACCATTCGTAAATCAATGATTGAATCACAGGATCTCCTTTCCAGTATTTTGCTGATAGAAATCATCGTGCTTTTAATGCTGATGGGGAGTTTTCTTCTGGTGAATATCTGGATTTCAGGAAAGATGTGGAAATCTTTCTATGATGTCCTGAACAAAGTAAAATTATTTAATCTCTCCAGTACCCAGGCACTGGTTCTGGATAAATCTTCTATCCGTGAATTTGAAGACCTGAACCAGGTTCTTCGGTCAATGTCCTCTCGTGTCCAGTCGGATTTCCGTATTCAGAAACAGTTTATCGAGAATGCAAGTCATGAACTCCAGACACCACTCATGGTCATCCGCTCAAAAGTTGAATTGCTGATTCAGCGACTGGATTTGACCGAAGCACAGATGAAATTGCTGG
>DAORHY010000080.1:0-11802 GCA_035438225.1 Bacteroidia bacterium | reverse complement strand
GGTGTACACCCGGATTCCAAAGGTTTTTGCGATTTCACCGGCGGTGACAGGTGCAATCGCTCCAATGTTGTTTACTCCGTCAGTGAGCAGGATGATTACCTTGCTTTTCGCTTTGCTGGATCGTATCCTGTTGACAGCCGTAGCAAGTCCTTCTCCGATAGCCGTACCGTCGGCAAGCATGCCACACTGGATTCCTGAAAACAGATTCTTCAAAACAGAATGATCGGTGGTCAGCGGGCATTGTGTAAAACTTTCCCCACCGAATACGACCAATCCAATGCGGTCATTCGGCCGTGAACTGATAAATTCCTGGGCCACTTTTTTGGCAGCCTCAATTCGGTTTGGCCGGAGATCTTCCGCTAGCATACTGGTTGAAATGTCAAGGGCCATTAAGATGTCGATCCCGTCTGAGGTAATGTTTTGTCCGCTGGAACTGGACTGGGGGCGCGCAATTGCAGTAACAACTGCAGCGATTGCCAGCATTCGGAGAAGAAAAGGTAAAATCCGGATGCGTTGTCGCAGACTGGGTGTATACCCTTTCAGGTTGTCAAAGGAAGAAAATTTGATTTGTGCAGAACGCTTCCGTGAGTAATAAATATAAATACCTGTCATCAGGGGGATGATCAGCAACAACCAGAAAAACTCCGGATTGGCGAATTTGATTCTGTCCATCATGATTTCACCTCCAGTTCCTTGAAGTCAGAAGCTTCCGCCGGTTTTGTCAGCAGGATAAATTGAACGGCATCCGCCATGGTCTGTTCGTTTTCCGGTCCAACCGGAATCACTTTCGCAAATTTTATCATATCCGCGAGCTGCAGGATACCGGATATCTTCTGCCGAGCCTCCGCTGAAAGACTGTTGCCGCGGAACCTCGCCATCGTCTCGTCAGTCGTTAATTCCATCGCATTGATTTCGAATCGCCCTTCTATATATAATCTCAGGGTATCTGAAACTGCACTGTGATAGCCCTTGAAATTTCCCTGCTGCCACATTTTCTCTTCCGCAATTTTTTTCAATGCTTCCAGCGCTTGTGTATGCGGTGGAATTTGCGGGGCTGAAACTGTAATTTCCGGTTTGGGTAATTTTTTTCGGCGTCGTATTTCCCGGAGAATCAGTAGAACAAGTGCAATGAGTACAATTGCGGCAACAACATACACCAGAATTTCTTTCCAGGAAAGCGGAACATCCATGGTCGCTTTGATGTCTTTAATTTCTTTCGTTGTGTCCACTGGAATTGTCCTGACGGAAATCAACAGGGCTTCGGTTGACAAAGTATCGGGAGCTTTTTCATTTTGTTCAATCAGAAACTGAAAAGGCTGCAATACATAAAATCCCGAATCAAATGCCGTGACCTTCACCGCCTGGGAGTAGATTATTTTCCGGCCGTCTGCGGAATTTGTGGTATCAATACCGGAGCGAGAAACGAATTCCAGGCCGTTCAGAGTATCTGGGATCAGGGGAAAATGAAGTTTTATTCCTGCTGGAGCCGAAGCTGTGAGGTTAAGCAGTATTTGTTCTCCGATACGGATCTGGTTGGTGTCAATTTTCGCAAGAACATTCACATCATCACGAATCACTGCTGCGGAAAGGCTGGGAGCAGAAAAAAGCATAATCATCCCTGCAACCGAAAAGAGAAAAGTTTTTTTCCAGTCCTTCAGTAAAGGGAGGCTACGAACGAAATACTGATTATTATTTTTAAAGTTCATACGAATACGAACCAAAGGATCGTGCTTTAAATCAGGTTGAACAGTGTATTTATTTATTTCCTCTTTTCTTGAACAGTTTCATCAGGGGCTGGACATAAGATTCGTCGGTCCTGATTTTTGCAGCATCCACACCGCTTCTTGCGAAACATTCGGCGAGATCGCGTTCTCTTTTTTCCCACATTTTTTTATACCCAATCCGGAAGGTTGTATGGCTCGTGTCGATCGTCAGTTTTTTTCCGGTCTCTGCATCATAAAGATCAATCAACCCCACGTCCGGCATCTCGTGTTCGCGCTCGTCGTAAATTCTGAGTGCTACAACGTCGTGTTTTTTATTGGATAATTTCAATGCATCTTCAAACGGCTGATCCATGAAATCAGAAATCACAAAACAGATGCTTCTTTTTTTAATGATGTTGGTCAGGTAGCGCAATGCTTCAGTAATGTTTGTCCGTGAATTCTTCGGCTGAAATTCTATCAGCTCGCGGATGATCCGTAGAATATGTGTTTTCCCTTTTTTGGGTGGAATAAATTTTTCAATAATGTCACTGAAAAAAATAATTCCGATTTTATCATTGTTCTGTATTGCCGAGAATGAAAGGACAGCGCACAATTCAGTGACGAGATCCTTTTTAAATTGTTTTTTAGTTCCGAATTCTCCGGAGCCGCTGACGTCCACCAGGAGCATCACCGTCAGTTCCCGTTCCTCTTCGAATATCTTCACAAACGGATGCCCAAAACGGGCGGTAACATTCCAGTCGATCGCACGGATATCGTCGCCGGGATTGTATTCCCTCACTTCACTGAAGGCCATGCCTCTTCCTTTAAACGCGCTGTGGTATTCACCGGAAAAAATATGTGAAGAGAGCCCGCGAGTCTTGATTTCTATTTTTCTAACCTTTTGAAGCAGTTCGTTCGTTTCCATAAATTGAAACAGGCTTTTTGGGAGGTGAAAGCAAAAACAAGCGGACTTATGGAACTTCCACAACGTTCAGGATCTCATTGATAATCTGTTCAGCGCTTACATTTTCAGCTTCCGCTTCATAGGTCAGGCCGATACGGTGACGCATCACGTCGTGGCATACTGCACGTACATCTTCCGGAATGACATAACCGCGGCGTTTGATAAAGGCATATGCTTTGGAGGCAAGTGCCAGGTTGATGCTGGCACGCGGAGATCCGCCGTAACTGATCAGTTGTTGCAATTTTCCGAGGTTGTAATCGCGCGGATTGCGTGATGCAAAAACAATATCAACGATGTATTTTTCAATTTTTTCATCCATGTACACATCCCGCACCATTTGTCGTGCCTGCAAAATGGATTCCGGACGAATGACAGGAGTGGTAACAGGAAACTGATTCCCGATATTCTGACGGATGATTAATTTTTCATCCTCTTTGGAAGGATAACCAATCACAATCTTCAGCATGAAACGATCAACTTGTGCTTCCGGGAGCGGGTAAGTACCTTCTTGTTCAATCGGATTCTGTGTAGCAAGTACCAGGAAGGGTTCGTCCAATTTGAAGGTCGTATCACCGATCGTGACCTGACGTTCCTGCATCGCTTCGAGCAGCGCACTCTGAACTTTTGCCGGAGCCCTGTTAATTTCATCTGCCAGGATGAAATTGGCAAAGATGGGTCCTTTACGGACGTTGAAAGATTCCTGCTTCTGATTATAAATCATGGTGCCGATCAAGTCGGCTGGAAGTAAATCCGGAGTAAACTGGATGCGGCTGAATTTGGCTTGTATTGCCGATGCCAGCGATTTGATCGCTAATGTTTTGGCAAGGCCGGGAACACCTTCGAGCAGAACGTGTCCGTTGGCTAACAATCCAATCAGCAGGCGTTCGGTCATGTATTTCTGGCCAACAATCACCTTACCCAGTTCCATCATCAGCAGGTCCACAAAGGCAGATTCCCGCTGGATACGTTCGTTGATTTCTTTAATGTCCATATTTTAATTTTAACATTTAGAGTTCCATTCAATTAATGTCCGGAGAGACTAAAACAGCCTCCCTGTTGTATTGAATAAGTCAGGTGGTTTTTCTAAATCCGAAAGTACTCGTAAAAGATTCAGCTTCAATTATGAACGCAATTATATTAAAAAATGGGTGAAATGCAGATGAATGATCAGGTTAAAATTTGTTAAGAATTCGTCGTTTTTATCAGCCTATTTTTGACCGGTAAATGAATACCTTTTGCAATAGTAGTGAATAGTCTTGAGTCAATCACTTCACACTCTGGTGTATATTATTCCGGGCTGGAATTTTCCAGCACCATTGCTCCGGAGACCGGGGCTATTAATTTCAGTGTATTCAGAAGGACACCGGGACGTTCTGCATACATGCGCAGATTTCCGAAGCGTTTGTGAACGACCACTCTCCTCAGACTGCAATACAAAAATACGCAGGGCTGATCATCGTAAATCATCCTTTGCAAATCTTTAATCATCCGTGTCCTTTCTTCCGGTCGCATCTCGGATTTGATGGAATCAATCAGCGCATCCGATGTTGCTGATCCGTAACCAGTATAATTCGAACCGTGATTTTTCCAGGAGTTGCTGTGCCAGATTTGAGTGTAATCTTCGGGGAGTGCAGTTGCTCCCCAGCTTCCCAGCATCATGTCATAGTCGTGTGCCCGGGCACGTTCATTGAAAACCTTGAGATCAACAGGAAGAAGATTGATTTTTATACCTGATGCAGAATATTTTTCAGCAATCAACGAGGCCATGTCTTTCCAGTCGGAGGATGTATTCAGGAACATAAAATCAACAACAAAAGGAATTTTTCTTCCGTTCACTGTTTTATCGAGGATTCCATCTTTGTCGGTGTCGTTCCATCCGGCATCCAAAAGAAGGTTTTTCCCCTTTTCAGGGTCGTACGGAATCGCCGCTAATTCATTATTGAATTCTTTTTTGAGTGGAGAAACGTTTGTAACCATACGTTTGCAATCGGAAGCGTAATCTTTATAAACCAGCCGGATGAGAGGGTCCACAGGTGTCATCAGGGCAAGCGCTTTTCGTGTTTTTGCATCCGTAAAGATTTCATTTCTTTTTGTGATATCCGGACGCTGGTTGAAACCGATGTACGTGTAGTTATAGGTAAGGGTGAGCGCATAATTGTAATTCTTCCGGAAGTTTTCGTCTTGTTGCAAAGCAAGCAATGAGCTTGTGGAGAAATTTGTGGATGCATCCAATGCCTGAGACCTAAATTCGAGTTGAGTGGAATTCTCATCCTTGTTCAGCTTATAGATTATTTTTTCAGGACCTGAATCAAAGAAATACTCCTTGTTTCCGGCCCCCCAGTAATTGGATTTTTTTACAAGTGTAATGGATTGCCCGGGTTCCCAGTTCTCCACTTTGTAAGGCCCGAGGCCATTCATGAATTTTGGATCCCTGCCATATTTGTCATTGTTAAATTCTTCCGCCCAACGCACCAGTTCCGGATAGTGGTCTGCACGAAAGGCCGTGTCATCAAATTGCTCAAATGAAAATTTTGAAAGGATATTTTCAGGATCATAAAAACTACGCTGGAGGATTGAAAAACTAGTCAGGAATGAAACGTTCAGTATGTTTTTGCTTTTCATTATCAGCGTAAACCTCCCCTTTGAGCTGCTGTCAGTTGAAATTGACTTGAGATTTTGCCAGTAGAGTTTTGTTGCAGGGTTGTTGGTCAGAATGCAACGTGAAGCTTTCGCGGTAAACACGATGTCTTCCGTTTGCAGTGGGGCCCCGTTGTCCCACCTGGCATCGTCCCTCAATGTGTAAGTGTATTGATTTCCATCCGGTCCGACTTCCGGCATAGTTTTGATCAGGCAGGGGATGAGCGTTTGATTTTCAAAATCGGTGCGGAGCAATGTTTGCTGGGTATACATGAATATTTCTAACCGTGGAAGCGAGTTGCCATTCGTCGGATGTAAATTATCCGGTTCACTGATCGTGTGATTAATCAGGATGTTTTCTTTTGACCAGGAGGGGTCAGTGGTTTTTGAGTCTTCGATAGTAACAACTGCAGAAAGGTTGGCGAAGGGCTTGCCGGAAGTGCCATTTTTATTTTTGCAGGAAAGGGTGGCGGTATTGACCAGAAACAGGGCAAATATCTTCGGATTCATCCGGTCAAGGTAGTGAGAGTAGTTTAAATCTGACAGTTTATTTTTTAACAGGAAAAGCTGCACGATTTTTGGTTGATGCCGGCGGTGGGTATCCATTCAATAATTTATCCAATACACCGTTAATAAGTCATGTATAGGATTTCTATTCTAATTATTCTGTTTCAGCTTCTGTCAGGAGTGTCTTTTCAATCTGCCGGCCAATCCGTTCCTGTTTTCAAAGGGACCACGGCCGACAATAAACCGATGGAAATTCCAACCGGAGTTACGGGCAGCTATACTTTGCTTTGTTTCGCCTCATCCCCCCAGTCCCAGACCGACCTGGAAACCTGGCTGGAGCCTGTATACAATCATTACATTGCCAAGACCGGCATTATGGATGCAGCGTATGATGTGAATGTATTTTTTATTCCCGTGTTCAAAGGAGCGAATGCAACAATGAAGTCGGCGTTGAAAAAGAAATTCCGTGAAAACGCCCAGGCGGACCTGTGGGGACATATTCTTTTTTGTGACAATGACCTGTCTGCAGTGGAAGAAAAACTCAATATGAGTAAAGGGAATGTTCCGTATTTTTTCCTTCTTGACAAATCCGGACAAATTGTATTCCGTACCTCTGGGGCTTATTCAGAAGAAAAGTTCGACGCGATGGATGACAAGATTGAATAACCCTCTTTCAAAAAGGCGTTTGCATCGTCCGTTTTCAGTTTGCATCATTGAAAAGGGGCAAAGCTTATCCCAATGCAGGTTCCACATCATTTTCCGGAAACCTGAATTGATTATTGTCAAAAATTATCCCAAAGGCAGGAGGATCCTGAACTCCGCCCATTTTCCCTGTTCACTGTCAACCGATATTTCACCGTCGTGTCCTTTCTTGATAATATCATAGGATAAAGAAAGACCGAGGCCGGTCCCTTCACCTGTCGGTTTAGTGGTAAAAAAAGGCTGAAAGATCCGGTCAAGAATTTCTTTGTGTACTCCCATACCGTTATCACGGATCTGTACCGAAAGGAAGTTTTTCCTTCGGGAGGTGATGACTGTAAGTTTTGGAACGAATTCCTCCTTAGTGACACTGGATTTAATTTCGTCTATATTCTGGATTGCCTTCAGTTTGCTTTTCTTTTCGTTCATGGAATAAAAAGCATTGTTGTACAAATTGAGGAGCACCCTTCCTAAATCCTGAGGGAAAATTGTAATCCCGGGTAAATGATGGTCAAGATCCAATTCAATGTGGCAGTTGAATTCTGAATCTTTTGCACGCATTCCATGGAGGGATAAGTTTAGAAAATCCTCAACGATTTTATTTACATCCGCCATCTCTTTTTCACCGCTTCCTGCACGGCTGTGCAGCAGCATGCCTTTCACAATTCCATCGGCACGTTTGCTATGCTGGACAACCTTTGACAGGTTGTGATGCAAGGTGTCCATGATTTCCTTCCGTTCTTCTGCAACTTGTGTTTGTCCGATTTCTTCGATCAGTTCAAGGCTGACATCAGAGAAGTTGGTAATGAAATTCAGGGGATTTTGAATTTCATGGGCTATTCCGGCTGTTAACTGTCCGAGAAAAGCCATTTTCTCATTGTGGATAAGATGGGCCTGTGTGGTTTTGAGTTCCTGGTAAACAAGTGCATTTTCAATGGCGACGCTTGTGTAGGGCAGGAGTGAACGGATCATTTCTGCATGATAAGATTCAAAAGCGTTTTTCCGGAAGCTGATTACCGTGATGACGCCGATATCACGATCAGAGACAAACATCGGAAAGCAAAGGATGGACTGAACCCATTTCCCATTGGATGCTTTCTGAGGTTCGAAAACATAGCGGCCGAAATTTGTTTCTGCATCATCCAGGATGATTTCTTTGTGATTGGCAAGGCTCCATTCGGCCATGTGGTTATGGTAATCTGCAGGAAGATCGCCTTTGTTCAACACACCTGCTTCGCAACTCATAATTTTCCATTTGTTTTCAAGCTGAAAATAGATTCCAAGCTCAAAAATGGCTGCATCCATCATGGAATTGATGGTGGAATACAAATGATAGAATACTTCATCAAGGTTCAAAGAAGAAGTGACTTTTTGGCCCAGTTCATTCACCACTTTCATGTAACCCAACGAAGTCTTGAGTTGGTTGTTTTGTTCGTCCAGAATTTCGAGCTTTTTTTCCAGGTTGCGGTTCAGGTGCGATTTTGTGATTGTTGTTTCCAGTTGTTGTACCAACGGCAGAAACTCTCCGGGGACGTGGTGAGTGTTGCCCGTACTATCAACGGTTTCCGCTGTCTTTTCTCCACTGTCCAGGTGTTTCTTAAGGGTATTGGCAACATAGCGCAGCCTCATTCTGTAAATGATGTAACTCAGAATAAACCCTAAGGCAAACAGGAAAAAGGCTAAATAGATGTTCATTGTATAAACAAATATACGTGCTCCGGATTCAAAATCAAATTGTTCTTTTAATCTTTGGTAACCGACGATTGTCCATATTTTGAAAGTATCGGGTGGATTTACTATTTTACTACCCGTTTAAAGATTTAGAAGTGCACTTTATTAAAATTTAAATCCCTGATTTTTTTCTGATGGCCTCGCTTAAAAATCCTTTTCCAGGTTTGCGTTCCTTTGATAACAAGGAGCACCATTTGTTTTTCGGCCGGGAGATCCACATCCGGGATTTATTGAACAAATTGAATCAGCATCATTTTGTCGCTATCGTAGGCACTTCAGGCAGTGGCAAATCATCGCTGGTGAAGGCGGGACTCTTGCCGGGTATTCTAAACGGAGGAATTTCAAATGGTGCTTCAGGTTCCTGGCTGATCGCTTCGATGCGACCCGGAAATGAGCCTTTGAAAAACCTTGCGAATGCACTTGCCTCTGCAGCCATCAAATCAGACCAGTCCAATGCCGATCCGGCAGCAATTGCTTCTGGAATACTGAAGAACCTGAAAGAAAATTCACTTGGATTGGTACAGGCTGTCAGGCAGGAGCTTCCCTCAAAAAAGCAGGTTCTGATTCTTCTAGATCAGTTTGAAGAGATCTTCAGGTATCGTGATGAAAGGAACGGAAAAAGCACTGAGCAATCGGAGCAATTTGTCAGGCTGATTATTGAAGCCGTTCATCAACGGGATGTGCCGATTTATGTTGTATTGACCTTACGATCCGATTTCCTGGGTGATTGTGCCCGGTTTGAAGGTTTGCCGGAAGCTATTAATGACGGACATTACCTCGTTCCCCGAATGAATCGGGAACAGATCAAGCGGGCGATTACCGGCCCTATCGAATATGTTCAGGGTAAAATTGCTCCGCGGCTGATTCAGCAGGTTCTGGATGATCTTGGAGACAATCCAGACCAGCTTCCTATTCTGCAACATGCACTCATGCAGACCTGGGATACCTGGGTAGCCCAGGGTTTTGAGGGGGAGCCAATGGATCTCCGTCATTATGAGATGACCGGAGGAATGGAGCAAGCGTTGTCTGCGCATGCTGAACAGGCACTTTCGGAATTAAACACAGACCAGCAACGCCTGGCGGAATTGGTCATGAAAAGCCTGACTGTGAAAGGTGGCGACAACCGCGGAATCCGACGTCCGACGTCCATGCTTCATCTGCGGGAAATTACCGGGGCAAGTCTTCCGGATTTGGTACAGGTATTGGCTCCGTTCAGAAAGAAAGGAAGAACTTTTATCCTGCCTTCCGAAGATGTGATTGCAGACGATGATACCATCATGGATATCTCACATGAAAGTTTCATGCGTGTCTGGGATCGGTTGCGAAACTGGGTGGATGAAGAAGCAGAATCGGCGGATTTGTACAAACGGTTGTGCACCAGTGCGCAATTGTACCAGGGTGGCAAATCCGGTTTGTGGCGAAATCCGGAGTTGCAGGTAGCGTTGGATTGGAAAGAAAAAAATCAACCCAATGCCGCATGGGCAGAACAATACAATTCTTCCTTTTCACCGGCGATGGACTTTCTTGAACGGAGCAGGGTGGAAAGGGTGCATGAGTTAAAGCGGAAGCGAAGAAGGTCCCTGATCACGAATGTGTCGATTACCACATTTTTACTCGTGATATCCTGGCTGAGTTTTTGGGCAATGATTCAGACTAAAAAGGCTGAGAAAAACAGTATGGAAGCCATGATGGAAAGGGACAAAGCCGAAGAGAGCAGAAGGCTCGCAGAGTTGAGTGAGGAGAAGGCAAATCAAAATGCCGGTATTGCATTGCTAAGTTCTGAAAAGGCTGATTCCGCCCAACGTGAAATGGAGCGACAAAAACTGATTGCTGAAAAAAGTGCCATCGCCTCGAAACAGAGTATGCTCCTTGCAGAAGAAAGAAGATTGAAAGAAGAGGAACAAAGTAAAAAAGTTCAAACACAGATCGCGATTGTACAAAGCGAGAAAGAGAAAGCAAAAATTCTTGAAGAACAGATCCGCAAGGAACGGATGCTGAACCTTGCCCAGCTTCTTGCTTCCAAGGCGCTGAATAAATACGAAGACCCCCAGCTTCCGGCGTTGCTGGCACTGCAGGCGTATACCTTCCAAACTGAAAATGGCGGAGCTTTCTTTGATCCTGTAATCTATGACGGATTGTACGCTGCAAATGACATTATTGACAAGCAGTATTCAAATACTCTATTACAGGGGAAATCAGAGTTGATCGCGCTGACAACCATTCCCGGAAAAAAAATTGTGACCATCGCACTGAACGGGACCGGAACAATTTTGAATGCCGACGGGAGGGTATTTAAAATTACTTCAACCTTTACTTTACCAGGGACCAAACAACTTTCAACGGCCTACCTCAGTGCGAATGGCCGCAACCTTGTGACAGGGTATGATGACAACGAAATAAAGTTGTGGGATATTTCCGGTACGGCGCCTGTTGGAGTTGCGTTAAAGGGGCATTCCATGTATTTGCGGTCTGCTGCATTTAGCCCTGACGGTAAATGGCTGGTTACTTCTTCACGTGATAACAGCATCTGTGTCTGGGACCTTTCGGAAGTCAGCAAGGGCCCGGTCGATAAATTTCAGTTGGAATATACCTGTCGTACTTTGTGCTTTCATCCGAACAGCGCTTCATTCGTGGCAGGTTGTGATGACGGCAAAATCAGATTGTTCCGCCTGCACGAATCCAACCCGGCTGTCCTGTTTACTCATGGGGATATTTGTTCCGTTGTAAAATTCAATGTTTCCGGATCGCTGATTGCTGCAGGATTCAAGGATGGAAAAGCATACCTGATGTCCCCGGCCAATGCAAGTGTCGGTTCAGTGAAGGAAATCAAGCTTTCAAATGCCGCAGTAGATGAAATGTGCTTTAATGTCACCGGTTCCCTGTTGGCAATTTCATCCGCCGATCAACGGATCCGGATTTTCCCTTCCGACAAGCCGGATGCAAAGCCCCTCGTGATCAAGGACCATCAGACAAAATCCAAACACCTTTCATTTGATGATGGGAAACGATTGTATGCAACCTGTGATTTCACTTTGCGCTTCTGGGAAACGGATGTATTTAATTTGTATACAAAGGTCAAACAAAAGGTTAGCAGGAAATTTACACAGCAGGAATGGTCAACCTATGTAGCAACAGATCTGCCGTATGATCAATAAATTTCAGAAACGAGTATCTCCCCTGTACCGCTTGCCGGACTCAGCCAATTCGATATATTTGTTTTAATTGTTTTCCAAAAACCATGAGAACCGCTCCTTTTCTCCTCCTGCTTCTTTTTTTTGCATCAAAGGTTTCTTCCCAGATGATTTGTGAATCTTTGCTGAAGGATGCTCAGACAACTTTTGATGCAGGGAATTATGACAGTGTGCTCAGGATGCTGGAGGATGGCCTTTCGCAGTGTAATTTTTCGAATGCTGAAAAGGAACGTGCCATCATTCTGATGATTTATTCCCAGATACAAAAAGACAATCCGGAGGCAACGGATAAGCTCGTTTACCGTCTGCTGAAGCTAAATCCGAATTACACAGTGCCAGATCCGGAAGTTGTTTCTGTCTACAACAGTGC
>DAORHY010000079.1:0-11831 GCA_035438225.1 Bacteroidia bacterium | reverse complement strand
TTGTATCTTCATCTCCGACTCTGCAGGATAAGTATTCAAAACGCTCAGGCAGTTTGCGATTCTCAGCAACCACATTGAACCTGGGCAGGCTGGCCGGAAATGAGACGAGGAAAGATACCATTCTCATTTTCAACACAGCTTCCCGACCGGTAACAATTGCTGCAGATAGTAAAATGCCGGCTTGTATTGAGTTGAGCATCGGCCATGCTTCCATAGAGCCCGGTACCGAGTCATGGATTGCAATCAGTTATAATGCTGTTGTTAAAAACGATTTCGGTTTTGTCCTGGACCGGATTCTGCTGACAACAAACGATTCCATTCAGCCCCAGAAGTACATCAACATCAGTGCGACAATCCATGAATATTTTCCTCCATTAAATACGGATGATTCGGCATTGGTTCAGAGAGCAAGGATCCCGGAACTGAATTTCAATTACGGCACTCTCGTCCAGGGCGAGAAGGTCAGCCATGATTTTAAAATTTTCAATGACGGTACCCGCGACCTCCTTATTCACAAAGCAAAATCAAACTGTGGCTGTATACACACCACCCTCTCCAAACAGGTCATTGCTGCAGGTGACAGCGCTTTTGTACGTGTCGATTTTGATTCTTTCGGTAAAGAGGGGAAAGACAACCGTACAATCGATCTGTACTTGAATGATCCTGCCCGGCCTGAAGTGAAACTTGAAATTGCCGGAGAAATTCGTAAGTGATAATCAGGAGAAGCTGTTCTTTTTTGAAGCAGGGAATTTGCCGGTTCATGTGAGAACAATTCAGCTTTTCTTTAATCTGCTCTGCTGACTGAAATAGGCAGCTCTTTTTACGTGCCTGTAAAAGAATCGGTTACAGGCATCGTAATGAGGAAGCTTTCATTTTGTTGTTGTGCCAAAGTACCTGGAAATTTTTCATCCATTGAAGCGAATATCATCCTTACCTTTGGGAAAAAACTGGAGTATGATTCTTCGTTTTCTGGCAATTAATCTGATGAGTATGATTTTATCGTTTCCGCTAACCGCCAAAAACAAATTAGTGGATAGGGAAATGCTGGTACCCGTGCACGGGACGAAGTTATGGTGTCACGTAATTGGAAGCGGGGAGACGATCGTAATCGTTCACGGAGGACCCGGAATGGAGCATACCTATTTCCTTCCGCAATTGTATTCACTCGCATTGAAATACCGGCTGGTGTTTTATGATCAGCGGGGGAGTGGCCGTTCGCCGGTGGAAGTTGACCCAGCTTCAATGACCATGGATCAGTTTGTAGAAGACCTTGATTCAATCCGTTCCTATTTCAAACTGGATAAAATGAATCTCATGGGACACTCCTTTGGCGGGCTCATTGCCATGCGTTATGCGGTGAAGTATCCTGAACATTTGCAGCGTCTGATCCTGATGAACCCGACGCCGCAATCGTCTTATTGGAGGGACAGTTCTTTAGCCATGATGAAGTTGAGAGAAAACCCAAAGATTCAAGCGGAAAAAAATGAGATTGTTTCAAGTCCGGAGTTTGCACAGAAAAATCCGGAGACCATGGCGCGCTTTTTCAGAGTGTTATTTAAGTCTTCATTTTTTAAAGAACAATATGCCGATAGCCTGACACTTGTTTTCCGGCAAAATTATCCGAAAACAAATGAATTAATGAATGCATTGTATTCAGATTCTACATTAAAGAATTATGATCTCCGTCATGAATTGAAGAAAGTGAAATGCAAAACGTTGCTTTGTGGTTCAGAAGCAGATTTTGTTCCGCCGGAGGCGAATGAGCAATTGCACAAGGCATTGAAAAACTCAGAGTATTACATGTTTGAATCCTGCGGACATTTTCCGTTTGTGGAATCGAAGGATGAATTTGAAAAAGTTATCGGGCGATTTATGTCCAAATGATCGCTTAGAGGAAATTATCGTTCAGGATTTTTTAAAGCAGGGTTCCCCGCAGTAATAAAAAAGCTATCGAGAAATACAAAATCAGGCCGGTAACGTCCACGAGGGTAGCAATAAAAGGTGCAGAGGAAACTGCAGGGTCGAGACCCAGTTTTTTCAGCAACATCGGCAGCATGGACCCGGAAAGTGTCCCCCACAACACTACGCCGACCAGAGTTAAACCAACAGTGAAAGCAATAAGCAACCAATGCGGACCATAGAGATCCGTGAAAAGTGTCCAGGCTGCAATCCGGATAAAGCCGATGATGCCAAGAATAGTTCCCAGCATTAATCCGGAAAGAAATTCTCTCCGCATTACTCTCCACCAGTTGGAGATCGTCACTTCGCCAAGAGCCATGGCACGGATGATCAGAGTAGCCGCCTGTGAGCCACTGTTACCTCCGGAAGAAATGATCAGGGGAACGAACAATGCAAGGACCACTGCTTTATTCAATTCATTGTTGAAAAAACCCATTGCACTTGCAGTGAGCATCTCGCCAAGAAAGAGAATGATCAGCCAGCCGGCGCGTTTACTAACCATGTCTTTCAGGGATACTTTCAGATAGGGTTCTTCCAGAGCTTCTGTTCCCCCGAATTTCTGGATATCTTCCGTATCCTCTTCTTCGATTACATCCATGATATCGTCGAAGGTGACAATACCCAGCAACAAACCGTTGAAATCAGTAACAGGTAAAGCGACACGGTTGGTTTGTTTGAAAATATCAATGGCGATTTCCTGGTCGTCGCGTGCATACAGCGCGACGAACTGGCGCACCATCAGGTCGCTGACTTTTTGATCCAGGGGAGCAAGCAGAAAATCACGGACTTTAATATCATCAAGTAAAAATCCCTTGCTGTCGGTTACGTAGATCACATTTAAGGTCTCCGAATCTTTGCCGTATTTTCGGATGTGATCCAGGACCTGCTGAATCGTCCAGTCTTCTTTCACCGAAATAAAATCCGGCGTCATCAGTCGCCCGATACTGTCTTCAGGATACTGTAGCAGTTGGTTGGCGGTCTTGCGTTCCTCGTCGCTGAGTAGGCTAAGATATTTTTGAAGGGTCTCCTTCGGAAGCTTCTCAAAAAGCGCTGTCCGGTCATCCGGAGAAATCTGGTTTAAGGTGTGCGAAAGCTGATCAATACTGAAAGTACTGAGCAGTTCCATTTGAAAGTCGAAGTCAAGGTTCTCAAAAGTTTTGATTGCCTTTTCTACTTCCAGTACCTGGAAAACTTTTCGAACGTCTATTTCAGTGGATTCATTGATCAGCTCTGCAAGCTCTTCAGGCTGAATGGACTTGGTTAAGTGCTTCAGTTTGTAGAGATTGCCGGTGACCATACGCTCGGCAAGCAGCTCTTTTTCTTGTTCACTAAACATGGATGATCGTCCATTTGATGATTATCTTAACCGGCTCCGAAGATAGAGTTTTATTTGATTGGGTTCAAGGGTACTGGATTAAAGTTCAGGGAACAGGAATTTTAAGAGTTGAAAAACGCGTCTCGATGATCGTGGCAATAACTGTGGGAAAATCGAAAGCGAAAAGCTGAGTGCTGCAACACCTGATAAAACAACGGACTCCGGACCCCAAAAAAATCAAGAGCCGCCAGATCTACATCTGACGGCTCCCCACACGAAAAACATGAACACAAAAACTATTACAAGGAACGCATAAAGTCGATACTTGTTTTGTGATTTGGATACCCTGACATTAAAATGACAAAGTTTAACATCCCTTAAGGAATTCTCCTTATAAATGCTTGAATATGAGTTATCCAAGAGGCTGGATTTTAATTCACTGAAGATGCATGTATTATTTCCGTACCCGGGTTTAGAATCATCTCCCTTCTTTCAGAGTATTCTCTAAATTTGTGCTTTAAAACGAAATCGTATGCAGAAAATTTCTCTCGGTATTGGTTCCAGAATCAGGCATCCTCAATTCGGAGATGGTGTCATTGTGCAAATTAAGCCGGAAGAGTATGTGATTACCTTCATGCAACATGGGATGCGGGACATTGAACGAACGGATGCTTCGCTTGAAGTTCTCGATCCAAATGATGCGGATAATGACCTGGTCAGTCTTGCCGATATTGAAGTATTGCTGGTAAACATTATTAAAAAATACTCAGATCTTCAGGAGCGGGTTGAAATAGGACAACGGTGGACAGGTGGAACCCTGATTATGAAACCGGGCGATGCCACTTTGAAATCAAAGGAGGTTCCGATTGATGTCTTCTTTAATAAAATCGTGATGCTCCGTGATCGGCTGCGCGTTCTTGAACAACGCATCAATGCGCATGACAAGCTCACGGAAGAAGACAAAGTGAATATGCAGCAATATGTCACCCGGTGTTACGGCTCTCTTACAACATTCAATGTGTTGTTTAAATACACAACAGATCATTTTGTTGGTGAAAAAGGAAGCAAGGACTAAGTGAGGGTCTTTCATTTTTGCAAAATATGCAGAACGCTTCGTCTTTTCCAATCCGACTGTTTACCATTTACTTTGATTGAAGTCCCCGGTTTATGAATTTATTATCTGTTGAAAATCTGAGTAAATCCTATGGAGAGAAAGTTCTTTTCGACGGAATAAGTTTTGGAATCTCCAAAGGGGAGAAGGTCGCCCTGATTGCCAGGAATGGAACAGGGAAGACCACATTGATGAGAATTCTGGCCGGGCAAGACATTCCCGATTCCGGTGAGGTAACCATGCGCAAGGATATTCGCGTTGCCTACCTGGATCAGGATCCTTTCCTGGACACACAAAAGACGGTTCTGGAGGTGATCTTCAGCATGGACAATCCCATTATCCGCCTGCTGAAAGAATACGAAGCCTGCCTTGAAGCGGATGCGGCAGCCCATACTCCGGTTTCGCAAAAAGCCCTGGAGGAAGCAGCCTCTAAAATGGATGATGCGCATGCATGGGACTATGAAGTCCGTGTGCGCCAGGTATTGTCAAAACTCAACATCCATCATCTGGATCAGCCTGTGCGTCAGTTGTCGGGTGGACAGAAGAAAAGAATCGCGCTGGCCAAAACACTCATTGAGCCTGCCGATCTCCTGATCATGGATGAACCCACCAACCACCTGGATGTGGATATGGTTGAATGGCTTGAAGAATTTCTCACACGATCCCAACTTTCCCTGCTGCTGGTCACGCACGACAGGTATTTTCTGGACAATATTTGTGACAAAATTATTGAGATGGAGAATCTCAAATTGTACACGTACGAGGGAAATTACTCTTATTTCCTCGAGAAAAAAGCGGAACGCGAATGGAATGAAGAACGAGAGACAGATAAAGCACGCAACCTGATGCGTACCGAACTGGAATGGATGCGCAGGATGCCCAAAGCAAGGGGGACAAAGTCAAAGGCGCGTATTGATTCCTTTTACGAATTGAAAGACAAAGCAGCGGGAAAAAAGAAACAGGCGGCGATGGAGCTGGATGTGAAAATGAACCGTATCGGAGGCAAAGTCATCGAGTTAAAAAAAGTATATAAAGGATACGGTGACCTCACAATACTGAATGGCTTTGATTATACTTTTCGCACCGGTGAACGGATCGGAATCGTGGGTAAAAACGGAGCAGGGAAAACTACTTTTCTGAATTTACTCACCGGAGAGGATGTTCCGGACAGTGGTAAAATTAATGTCGGGGATACGATTGTTTTTGGGTATTATTCTCAGCAGGGACTGGAACTGAAAGAAGACAAAAGAGTGATAGAGGTCGTGAAAGATTATGCCGAAGTCATACAGTTGAGCGATGGCACAAAAGTACAGGCATCACAATTTCTGAACCTCTTTCAATTCCCGCCCGAACAACAATTCACGTATGTTTCCAAACTCAGCGGTGGCGAAAAAAGAAGGCTGCATTTGCTTACTGTACTGATTAAAAACCCGAACTTTTTGATTCTGGATGAACCCACCAATGATCTTGACTTGCTCACGCTCGGTATTCTCGAGGAATTTCTGTTGAATTACAAAGGGTGCCTGATCGTTGTCAGTCATGACCGCTATTTCATGGATAAGCTGGTGGATCATTTATTCATTTTCGAAGGGAATGGGAGTATTCGTGATTACAACGGAACGTACACCGAATGGCGAATGGAAGAAGAGGAAAAAGAAAAAGAAGCAACAAAAATAAAGAACAGAGAAACGGAAGAGCAGCGGAAGAAGGAGGCCAGTCTAAAACCGGCGGATAGAAAAAAGTTATCATTCAAGGAGAAGTTTGAATTTGAAACCCTGGGGAAAGAAATCGAACAATTGGAAATTGAAAAACTTGGACTGGAAGAAAAAATGAGTGGAAGCGAAGCTAACCATACGCAACTCCAGGAATGGGCTGTGAGAATGGAACAGGTCATTCAGGCGATCGATGAAAAATCCATGCGATGGCTTGAACTTTCCGAGCTCATGTAACGGATTAAATCGATGCGAAAATAATTTCGGGAATTAGGATCAGGGATCATGACAAAACCTTTAATCGGCAACAAAGAAACTTTTCTTGCTTTTCAATACCAGAATTTCAGGAGATTTATTTTCTCAAAATTTCTGCTCACACTGGCATTGCAAATCCAGTTCGTTGTTTTGAGCTGGCAGGTATATGAAATTACGCACGATCCCTTATCTCTTGGATTCATTGGTCTGGCAGAAGCAATTCCTGCTGTCGGCCTGGCGTTGTATGGTGGCTATATCTCTGACAGGAATGACAGGAGGAAAATCCTTGTGTGGGTGCATGCCTTGTTGATTCTGTGTACAGCCATTCTGGCTTATGTATCTTTCCATTATTCAGACCTGCCGCCTGGCGGGCAATCGGCATTTCCATTTTACATGATCATGTTCGGGATCGGTATTCTTCGCGGCTTTTACAGTCCGGCGCAGTTTCCGTTAATGACTCAGGTTGTTCCCCGTGAAGCATATGCAAATTCAGCTGCGTGGAACAGTACATTCTGGCACATTGCAGTGGTCCTTGGATCGTCCGGCGGCGGATTGATGCTTGGCTTTTTTGGAAAGAATGCATCGTATGTGCTGGTGCTGATCTTCATGGTTCTTGGATTTCTCCAGGTACTCCGGATACCTCCACAGCCTGTGCAGGAAATGAAAGCGGGAGAGAAAATGATGAGCAGCATCCGCGAGGGCTTGCGTTTTGTATTCAGTAACCAGGCTATCCTGGGTGCCCTTTCGCTGGATCTGATTGCAGTCTTATTTGGAGGGGCGACTGCACTGTTGCCGATTTTTGCCAGCGACATACTTCATGTGGGTGAGAAAGGATTTGGATTTTTACGGGCAGCGCCTTTCGCCGGTTCTGTGATGATGGCCTTGTACATGACAAAGCATCCGCCTTTAAAAAGAGCCGGAAAGAAATTGCTGTATTGTGTTGCCGGTTTCTCCGCCTGCATGATTGCCTTTGCATTGAGTAGAAATTTTTATTTGTCCCTGTTTATCCTTGCATTGAGCGGGGCCTTTGACAATGTCAGTGTGGTGATCCGGTCTCTGATTATGCAATTGCTGACACCGGATCACATGCGCGGGAGAGTGTCTTCCGTCAGTACCATGTTCATCAGTTCATCCAATGAAATAGGAGCATTTGAATCCGGATTTGCAGCGAAACTATTGGGGCTGGTACCTTCGGTGATCATCGGCGGGACTGTTGCCCTCGGCTCAGTGGGCGCTGCCGGGGCAGCGCTTCCAGAACTTCGTAAACTCGATCTTAGTAAAGCCTGAAGCTTCTTTGTATCTTTGCAAAATACTCTGATTCAGTAGTAGTGATTCCTGTCGAATTCAAACGTATTCAATTAAAACGAATTACAATGTACAGTCCTTTCAGTTCCATGCCTGCCCATTCGCGTGTCTGGGTGTATCAGGCAGACCGCCTGTTAACGAATCCTGAAGTTGAGTTGATCACGGAGAATTTAAAAACTTTTCTCGAAAACTGGACAGCCCATGATCAGGCATTGCTTGCCAGTTATGAAATCCGTTACAACCGGTTTATCATCCTGATGATTGATGAAAAGCAGGCTGCGGCAAGCGGTTGTTCTATTGATAAATCTGTCCATTTTATCCGGAAGCTGGAGCAGGAATTGAAACTCTCTTTCATGAACCGGATGCTTTTTGCGTTCAGGAGAGGTGCTGATGTTGAAGTATTGACAAGAGATATTTTTGAAAAGAAAATTGCCACCGGCGAAATCACAGCCGATACAATCGTTTTCAATAACCTTATCCAAAGCAAAGCGGACCTTGAAACAAATTGGGAGGTGCCTTTGAAAGAAAGCTGGCACAAAGCTTTACTGGAAGTATAAAATGAAACACGGTGCTTTTTTATGAAAAGTGTAACCGTGAAGAATTTCATCACCGTACTGTCCCGGCTTATTTATTTACCGGTACTTCACGGATAATCTGTCCGCTTTTATAAATCACCTTTTTTACCAGAGATGAATCCTGGTAAACCCGCCATTCTCCTTCTTCGTTATTACTGATATAATTGCCTTCGCGTTTTAATACCCCGTTATCGTCGTATTCTTTGGCGGGACCCTGCAATTCGCCGTTTTTGTAATTGTATTCAAGAGCGGTTTTCCCGTTTTGCCGGTACCATTTACTCACACCATCACGAACTCCGTTTTTATAAAATGCTTCTTCCTGGATTTTTGTGTCTTCATAATAGCTTTTCTTTTCACCGTTCAGAATACCATCAATGAAATATTCCGTTGTTTTTACACGTCCATTGTTCAGGTAGGTTGTCCGCTTGCCCTGTAAAGTGTCATTCACAAAAGTTTCGTCAACTGTCACCTGGCCAATGACAGAAAAGGTGATACAGGCTCCATTTTTTCTTCCCATTTTATATTCTGTAAGTTTGGTGAGCAGACCGTTTCCATTGGCGTATTCTCTCCAGACACCGTTTTTCCTGCCGCTGACTTTATGACCTTGTTCTGTCATTACGCCTTTAAAATTGAGAATGACAATATTTTCCTTGGCAGGATCTGCCGGATCTTTTGTAATAATCGTATCGGCCTTGCTGTCCGTTTTTTCTGCATTCTGAATTGGAGATACCGGTTTCGGAGCCTGTTGGGCATTCAGTATTGCCGGCAGGAAAAATAGAAGGGTAACGAATACCTTTTTCATGGAATCATTGGGATTGATTGGACAAAAATAACGGAATAGTTCATACCCGGATGAATTCTGCATGTAGTTCCGTATTTTTAACCCACAAATTTGAAAGTATGCAATTTTCAGTGCGACATGTCAATCCCGTAGAATACGAACGCCTTGCTGTACTTGGCAGGGAGACGTTTTACGAGACCTGGAAGGTTTACAATACACCCGGAGATATGCAAAAATATCTTGCCGAAGCATTTGATGAGCAGAAAATAAAAAAAGATTTACTGAACTTTCCGGTGAATACCTTTCTGTTTGTTCTTGCCGGAAATAATCCAGTCGGTTATGCAAAAATCCGCCGCGACCGTACCTACGATGAATTTAACGGGGCAAAAGTAATTGAGGTGGAGCGGATTTATGTATACCGGAAATTTCAAAAACAAAAAGCCGGAATTGCCCTGATGGACGAATGTCTCAGAATTGCACGGGAAGAAAAAAATGAATGGATTTGGCTGGGTGTAAACATCGATAATCACAAAGCGATTAATTTTTATAAGCGCTACGGTTTTGAAATATTTGGATCAAAAATGTTCAAACTTGGAGATGCTGAAGACGAAGATTACCTTATGAAACTCAAACTTTAGGTAATGATGACACGGTCTCACTTGCCGATAAAAAAAATGCCGTGCTTTCATTTCACCTGTCGTAAAATTCTTTCTTTTTCAATAATTTCAGATCCTGCAGGATGGATGATTTAACATTGATCTGAAAATTGTATCCTTCCAGGTAACCGAAGGGTGTCCAGTTCAACCGCATTTCCCAACAATGCAGGTCCCTGTATATATTCACACCTGCATTGGTAAATCGTCCTGTAGTAAAATCATACCAGCTGTTGAAGCCGATTTTCCAGCGTGGCGTAAGGTTCAGGTCTGCATTGATACTGGCCGACTGGGATTGTACTGCCGGTGCATTTCCGGTTTTGTTATAACTGTAAGTATAACTGACTGTCAGATTATACGGGATTTCAAAATCGACAAATTCTTCGGGATGCTGATTGATGTAGTCAATCTCCTGTTTTGAATACTTGGAGCTTGTTTTATTTTTCTTTGGTGAAATGGAAAAGTTTGTGGAAATGCTTGCCGCTGTGAGCCTGAACAAATGCCCGTTCTGATCTTTCAGATACTTGTTGTAATCCCTGTTGTTCTCATCAAATGCATACGGATTCAGTACTCCGCCAAAATTGATACCCATCCGGTCAAACAATGTTGTACGGCCGCTGATGGAAAGAGAGCTCCAGTTCATTGAATCGGCAATGAGGTTGTAACTGGCTCCCAGGCGAAGACTTTCCAGTAGTTTAATTTTTTTCAAAACCGCACCGGTATCCGAATGAGTGCGCACTTTCATTTCAAGGTTATTATCCAGTCCGAAATTTAAACTCCCGAATTTTCCTCCGCCGGGCCCTCCGTATACTGCATTCTGAAAGATAGAGTAGGACTGAGTTCTTCCGCTCGTGTCGGTTTGAACGGTTTTGTAGTAACCATATCCCGGAAGGCTGAAATCCGGCCGGTATGCGTATGAAATATTCGGTGTTAGAACGTGGCGTACCGCAGCAACAGGGCCGCGTTTCATCTGGTACATACCGTAGATCCTGGTATTTAACCCAAGACTGAATTGATAGTCCCTGGCTGTCTGGAATTTTTTAACCGTAGTGGTGTCCGTCTTGTTCAACTCATTATTCCATTCATACTGTGTGGTTTTGAAATACCATCGTTCCGTATAATTGGCTGCCGGACTCAGTGTAAAATAACTGAGGATATTGAAAGACGTTGACACAGGGATGGTGTGCTGAATTCCATTCTGCATATTGTCCAAAGTGCCTTCCCTGAAAAGCAACGAGTCTTTCGTTTGAATGAAATTTGTCGCCCGAAGTGAGTAACTGGTTCCGATTTTTTCATACCAACGTTGTGCACCCACAGGATGTTTTCGCTTGAATGGTGTAATGCGGGCAACATTGAAACTGACATCCGGAGCAGTGATCCGGATATCTTTGGTGATTGTGTTCTGGGTATGGTTGAGAGAAATTCCGAGGTTGATTGGTTTGTCCGGGAAAGAACGGCTGTATGCAATGGAAGACGAAAAGGTATTCGAAAGGAAATTGTTTACGGAAGAAATAGTATTCCTGTAATACTTCGATGATCCGGCATTCACCGTTGCATTGAACGAACGGTATGGATTTGCCTTTGGATCCTGGGAATGATTCCAGTTCACGTGAAAATCCTCGACGCTGCTGAAGTCCGGAAGTTCTCTCTCGCTTGTGAGGCTTTTGGCATAGCTTAACCGGAGGCTTCCCGAGTATCTGTATCTTTTTTTGTAAAGCGAGGCGAGGTCCACAGTATAACTTCCTTTGGTGTACAAATCACTCGTCAGCGCCAGGTTGAAATAATCACTGAACCCGAAGTAGTACCCAAGATGCTGAAAATAAAATCCCCTTTCGGTTGATTCTCCAAAGGCCGGGAAAATAATCCCGGAGCTACGGCCTTTTTTATTCGGAAAGAATCCAAAGGGGATCAGGAAGGGTGTAGGGATATTTTCTATGGTCAGGTAAGCAGGGCCGGTGACAATTTTATTGTTGCTGATAACCTTTAGTTTGTTTGCCTGGATGGCAAAGTGAGGAGTATCCAGATCACATGTTGTATACCTGCCGTTCTGAATGTAGAAATTATTCTCAGGATCCTTTTTTACGACTTCCCCGTGGATGAAGCCTTCGCCTTCACGAGTAATCACATACCCGATTTTACCTTTCTTTGATTCAAAATTATAATGA
>DAORHY010000078.1:0-12014 GCA_035438225.1 Bacteroidia bacterium | reverse complement strand
CGGATTGCATGGCAAATATTTTCGAACGGCTCACCAAAACTTTCACGACGATGGCCCGTAATGAGAACAATTCTGCGTTCCAGTTTAATTCCTTCAAACAACTTTGCATACTGGTTTTCACCTTTCTTCTTTACCAGGTTTAAGCCGAGAAATAATGCGTCGATAACCGTATTTCCGACATTGTAAACATGGTCATGAATATTTTCACGCTTCAGATTTTCAACGGACTGTTGCGTTGGAGGAAAATGATAATCTGCAAGATGCCCGGCAAGGATGCGGTTGATCTCCTCCGGGAAAGGAGAGTATTTATTTCCGCTTCGTAAACCTGCCTCAATGTGCGCAACTTTACTCTTTTTGTAATACGCTGCCAGGGCACCGATAAACGAAGTTGTTGTGTCTCCCTGTACAAAAACTATTTCCGGTTCAAAATCATTCAGTACAGCTTCCAGGGCTTTCAATCCGTTAGCAGTGACATCAAACAGCGTCTGATTCGGCTGCATGATGTTGAGATCATAATCCGGGACGATGTCAAAAAAATCCAGAACCTGATCAAGCATTTGCCTGTGCTGGGCAGTAACGCAAACTTTCACCTCCGCACCCTGCCTGGTCTTGAATTCTTTCACCAGGGGAGCAAGTTTAATGGCTTCCGGGCGTGTTCCAAAAACAAAAAGCAATTTTGATGCAGTTGATTGCATTCGTCGTTATTCAGTTTATTGAGAAGGTTAATGACATAGCAGATTCGTTCTTAAAAATTAAAACTGCTCATGCCCGGTATTCCCGAAGATCCAGAGTAAATATTATACTGAATCAATGAAAAGGGGTTGCAATTTCAGGCGATTTGCCTGATTTTTTTAAACCAGATCAAGATTGTCGGTAACTGTATGAGAAGCAAAGCATTAGCAAGCATTGCGTAAAAAACCAGCGAAGAGTCCTGATTCCTGAATACATAAGCAGCGGCAATAAAGAGCACATTCACTGCATACAGAATCAGTGTTACCGCCCGCGGCGACAACCCGAGTTGTAAAAGTTTATGATGAATATGGTTCCTGTCGGGGGAAAAGGGAGAGCGCTTGTGCATGATCCGAAGGGTGAAAACGCGCAGGGTATCAACGATAGGAATAATCAGAATTGCAAGCACCATTACCGGTGCGGAACGGGAAGTAAACAGTTCCGGTACCTGCATGCCTTTGGCAAGTTCAACAAACCGCAGTGAAAGTACGGCAAGGATGAAACCTACCGTCATCGTACCGGTATCTCCCATAAATATTTTTGCCGGATGAAAGTTAAATATCAGAAATCCGAGAAGCGCACCACAAAGAGAAAAAGAAAGCACTGCCATCAGCAGATCTCCATAAAGAAAAAAAAGAACTCCGAAAACTGCTGACGCGATGAATCCCAATCCACCTGCCAGCCCGTCTACGCCGTCAATGAGATTGTAAGCATTGATGATGAAGAGAATCACAAGGATGGAAATCACCGAAAGCACTCCTACCGGCAATACATGAAAGCCAAAGAGTCCGTGCATTCCCAACAGGCGGATGTTACAAAACAAGACAACAAGCATGGCGGCTACTCCCTGTCCGAATATTTTTGCGATGGGTTGCAACGGCATCATATCATCGCGCAATCCAAGAAAAAACAAGATGATCAGTGAGGCGACAATGAACAAATGCTGCTGCTCAAAATAACCGGCTGCCCAGAATGTGAACGAAAATATTGTGGCCGCAAAAATGGCCAATCCGCCTAGCAACGGAATCCTGCTGGGATGATGTTTACGTTCATCCGGTTCATCATACAATTCCACCTTCTTCGCTACCCTGATTAATGACGGGATGGAAGCAAGCACTATGAAGAAAGCAGTGATGGCGGAAGGAAGAAGGGGCTGCATCGTTTTTTTACTCTGGTAAAGATACGGATTACAACCAATGACCGTTTCCAATGTACGTCAAAGAATATGAACAGGTTTATAAAACCCGCGCGCATTCAGTGCTGCAAAATACCCCGGTCTATAAAAATCCGCCAGGGAAGCTCATTATCCGGGTCCGGAACAATAAATGAAGATGATCCTCACAGAATGGATCGTTCGGAGACATTCGGGAGCAAAATGAATTCGAAAATATAGTTGTGAAAGAAACCCTGAAATGCCGGGATTGCACGCTGCATTTTTTTTCACCGCTGACCTTTTGGGTGTAAAAGGAGGGACATCTCTTTTAAAAATCAAAATAGTAATTCTCCAGGGCAGTCCGTAAACCGAAAAAAACAAACATGGACTGGTCATTGCTCTTGTCATTTTTTAGTGACCGTGTTCCGGCACCAAGTTCGATGTTGAAATTTGTTTTGGGATTGACCAGATAATTGAGACGGAATTCGATACTGTTCAATGTGCCGGATAATCCCTGGAACATACGGTTACCGTACTCCCTTGTGAGGGACCGGGTATCATAACTTTTAAAAATATCGTTTCCCAAATTTACATTTCCGGTATCTCTGCCCATCTTTGCATACTGCACTTTTAGTTCAGCAAAAATATTTTTCCAGCGGTAATTGATGAAGGAAACGGATTCAATAAAATTGGACCCCAGGGGATGTGCCAATGGCTGATTGGAATTCGTGTAGTCCTGTGCATTGCTCCGGTGCGCATACGTAAAGGGCCTTACGAAATTAAATTCTGTCTGGAGATTGAACTGTTTTACCCCAAACAAATTCCAGGATTTGTATCCCAGCTGAAATGCCTGTTTATTTCCCCACCAGCCTTTCCCTGCACGGACTTCGGCCAGAAGAAATTCATCGAGCATTAATTGTCCGTAAATCGTATTTCCGGAATTGAGCTTCCAGCGAATGTTTGCACCCAGTAGTGCATTGTCGGGTGAGCCAACAGCGTTCTCAACGGGTCGGAGAAAAATTACAGGGTTTAGATAATGCAGCTCGTATCCGCGGGAAGCTGCCGGTTTCCACATCACGGCTTCAAAAATGCCAACTGTCAGAGAATTTTTTTTCCCGATGTTTGCATCGAGGTAATGCATCGTGGAATATTTTTTTGTGTAACCGATATTGTCATCATAGCCGCCACGCATATTTTGTAAAACCATATAATACACTGAATATCTGAATTTCCAGAAACTCATGTGTATGCGGAGAAACGGATAGCTGTAGGTGTTGTCGGAAAGCAGCAGTGACCGGTAACCGTCTCCGATAAAATTCTTGTCATTTGCGAGGAGAAAATCAAAATGTTTTCCAGCACGGTAACCCACGCCACCTGTAGCCTGACTAAAATCAAAAGTTTCATTACCGAGGAACTTTACTTTCCCTTGTCCGGGAACCACGGTATCTTTTCTTACCAGGCTGTCGATATAAGATAAATAACGCGCTTGATTTTCATGGAATCCGGTGTAGAAATAAAATTTGTCTTTCATGTTCCCCATCACCAGGGCACCGCGGGTATTGGTATAGACGTTTCGTTCATTTTTCAGGTCACGGCCAATCGAAACGTTGAATACCGGATCAACCGAAAGCATGATATCATCTGCATCGACCGCTAAAAAATGTTCTTTGCGTAGCTTTCGACCCACCCAGGTTTTGTAAAATGCACAATCCTTCAGGTCTGCAGAAAGAACCGAATCCGTATTGGCAATGGAATTCAGTTCCGGAACAATCAGGGGTTGAATGCTGGAATGCAAACCGCTTGTATCTTTATTGAGTAAGGCTCCGATACGGGTATTTACATCGCGGTTGAGTGGGAATAAATATTCCTGAGCTGAAATTTGATTTGCGGAAAAAAGCAATATGAAGAATAACCGGAATGATATTTTCATAAAAAAATGCCTGGTACTTTTTAATGCAGGATCATTTTCCTCCTGCTTGTTCAAATATACACATCCTATGGGAAACTCCGGAAAGAGAAATCGAATGAGTGCTGTGATTGCCTTAAAGATGCACCACCGGAGTCTTTTCCCAATTTACCTGCTTTTCAGCTCTACTCAAATCTACAAAAACATGATCATTCAACAGCCTGATAAACTTTGGCAGTGCGGCTTTTAGCCCGTAGTAAGACATCAAACGCCGTTTCACAGGCAGAGACCTCATGACCGGCTGGTCTGGATCAAAATCGCGGGGATGAAAATACGTCATGACATAATCCGACCGGATCATCTGTTTGTGAATAAAAGAATACGGCAAAGCCCTGAAATATCCCCCGCCTGAAAAAACAATTTCCTTACCGAACAAACTCACCGTATTCAATGGGAATTCTTTGAGAAAAGCTCCCTGTACCGAAATTCTGCAAGGCTGGGCGATGCCGAAGCGTTCAAAACCACCATGATTTCTGTTGGCAGGGAAAACTGAGCAATCCATTGTGATACCACATTCCAACAGAATCTCAAAAGCCCATGAAGTTTTTTCTGTGATCGAAAAACCGGATGCACGGTAAGCATCCATTTTTTTTCCGCAAAGATCTTCCAGCCTTTTGATCACGTTCCGGGTATCCTCCCGGAATGCTGCGGGCGATTGCCTGAAGACCAATTGATGCACATCGGAATGACAGGCTATTTCATGTTTTGCGGCAATCTTCTTCACTACAGAAGGATATTGTTTTGCAATCCATCCGAGACAAAACCACGTCGCCTGTTGTTTGTGTTCATCGAGAATATCCAGTAAACGATCCACATTGCTTTCCAGCCTTGACTCAAAAGCAGACCACTGCTCCGGCCGCTCTGTTTCCGGATGATCAAGGATGTGGAACCAGTCTTCGAGGTCGATGGTGAGAATATTCATCAGAAAAGCCGCTGAATACAAAAGTAGAAAATGAAAAAAGCCCCCCGAAATTCGGGAGGCTTTTCCGGTAAAGTATAACGAATGAACTTACGCGAGGCGTACGTTCACAGCATTTAAACCTTTTTTACCTTCCTGGAGATCAAATACTACTTCGTCATTTTCACGAATTTCTTCTTTCAGACCAGTTACGTGTACAAATACCTCTTTATCAGAGCTACTCATTTTAATAAAGCCAAATCCTTTGGTTTCATTAAAGAATTTTACAATTCCTTTTTCCATTTTAATTGATTGTGTTGTATTATTTATTGATGTGGTACAAAGATACAATAAATATCTATATATCCTTGAAAATAAATCCGCCACATGAAATTCTCAGAGAGAAGGAAGGAGGGATTCACACGATTCCAGGCTTCTTTTTACTACCCGATTAACTGAAAAAATATATTTATGTTTCTGATTTTCAATTATTTAAATACTTTCCAGGGTCTGGTCTTTCAAAAGACATCACTATCTCCGAGATTCAGATACCAGTTCCTGAAGTCAAAAAAATACTCCTGCTCCAGCTGTTCATTGTGAGCCCTGAGGATAAATTCCAGAGGCTGGGGTAAAAATCGCTTCGGTACAGGGAAAAAGCCCTGTCTGAGGAGCGGCAATTTCCATCCGGATGAATCCTGGCGGGCAATGACTACCAGGTCCATTGCATTTCCGGAAGCCTGCCCGGAAACCCATTGCAGCAGGTGATTTGCTGCTTGTGCGGAGTTTTCTTCATGTGAAAACAAGAGTTCCATAACAAGGATGGTTTTTAACCCGAACAATTCAGCGCTCCTGATGATTACCAAAGCTTCCATCCTTTGGTCGACAACGATTTTGAATAAATGATAGCGACGCAAAGGAATATCTACATACCGCCATTTTATAAAATTTAAATCGCGTAAAGCACAATTAATTTTATGACTCAAAAAACGCTCAAGAAAGTCCTGGTAAATGAAAGCATCGGTTTCCGGATTGAAAACGGAGATGTGAAACGAAGTATTTGCACCGGATCTGTCGTCCGCAAACTGAAGAGCCGGCTCTGCTCCTCTTTGCACCTCCTTCCGGAGAATGTATTTTTTAAGTACTTGAAAAGGCCGTAAAGGTTTTGCATAGAATGGCATGTATCCAGCCGTGGTAAATTTAAGTTTACCGGCAAACACAGGAGATGAGATTGGGTTCGGAAATCCGGCTGTGAAAGCAATTCCACTGATCACAGCATTCTCGTATGTCATCTCCGCCAGTTTCGGAAACAAACCTTTTCCCCTGTAATCGGGATGGGTGAGGGTATTCACAGACAATGAACCTTTCACAGGGCTTCCATTTATCCGGTACCACCTTGGCAACACAAGGTACTGTGATACAACCGTCTTTTCATCTTCAGCAACACATACCAGCGCTTTTCCATCGGGGTTTTGCAAATATTCCCAGTTCAGGTAACCGGCATCCGCAATCTCGCGGCCCGGATAGGTTTTAGCGGTCAGTCCGGCCAGCCTTTGAAAATCAGGATCGCGGAATTCAGAAAACGATATTTTACTTTTTTCTTCCTTCATGAACCTGCTCAAATAAATTTCGATATTCCCGACACACCCGTTCCCAGGTGTAATATGTCCTCACCCTTGCGAGCGATTTCCGGCTGTACTCTTTCCGCATTTCTTCAGAAAATTTCTCCAGTGATTCCAGGAGCGTAGTCAAATCCGTCCCGGATGAAAAATACAATTGTGAATTATCCGTTACTTCCCTGTTAAACGGGTTGTCATGACAGACACAAATTGCACCTGCAATCATGGCCTCCAGTAAAGATGGATTCGTTCCGCCAACGCTGTGCCCGTGGAGGTATGCAAATGCGCCGATGCGAAGAGAATCCAGCACCTGTTTATCATACACACCACCGATTAAAAGAACAGTTGGACTTTGGAGGCGATCCAGTTGCCTGACATAGCCGGAATTATCCTTGCCACCGACTATCACCAGTTTTCTGGATGTGGAGGTTTGCATAAATCCCTCAACAATTTCACTGATATGATTCTCGGGAACCAGGCGTGCAATGACGAGATAATAATTCCCGGCTTTCAAGCCATACTTTTCAAGCGCTGATTCAGAAAATGTTTCCGGCTCATCCGCTCCATATTCAATGATGGATATTTTTTCCTGTGCGACATGCAGTGCATTTTTCCAGAAATCACACACACCAGTGCCATCGGCGATGATGTGCTGGCTGTATTGACGTGTGAACCGCTGGGCCAGGCGTACATAACTTTTTTTAACCTTTGAAAACTTATTGCGCAAATGCTCCAGTCCATCCACATTCGTGATGAGCCGGGTCTTTGTACTCCGGTACATCGGATAAAAAAGTGCTCCGCCGACACCACATACCAATACGATATCATGCTTTCCAATCGTCAGGCGCAGGGAATCCCAATAATACCAGACCGGGTGAACGCTTTTTTTATAGGCGGATTCAATGCGCTTTATTCCAGGATCCACTCTCTCTGCTCCCGGATGATTTCTCTCCACAACAACGGTGACAGCATGACCGTGCCGGACAAGGTCATTTGCCAGGTGTTCTGTAAATGTTTCAAATCCGCCATATCGAGCAGGTATACCGCGGGAACCAATTAACGCAATTTTCATGTCAGGAAAATAAGGAATAAAAAGAAGCCGCTATGCCCTTCCAATTGTGATGTTTTGCACTATCGGCCCGGGCCTGTTCCCCCAGTCTGCTTTGTAGAGACTCATCGTTAAACAAGCGATTCAATTGAAGTGCCAGATCATCCGGATTTTCCGTTTCGAAAAGCAATCCATTTTCCCCGTGACGGACAACTTCTTTGATCGCCGGTAAAGCGGAAGCAACGACAGGAAGTCCATAACTCATGGCCATCAGCAATACCCCACTCTGGTAAATTCTTTTGTACGGAAGTGCAATCACATCCGAGGCAGAAAACAACAGATTTCTTTCTTCGTTTGAAATGTGCCTTAAGTTCAAGAGTATTCGATCCCGGATATTTTTCGATTTAATAATTGCATTGTACTGTTCGAACGAATGTTTTCTTAACCGTCCGGCGATAACCAATGTTGCTTCCTGTGAAATTTGTGGTAACGCCTGCAACAAAACATCCAGTCCTTTAGCCGGTTTCAACATACCAAAAAACAGAATGTATTTTCTATCCGGATCCCAATTCAGCTGATCCCTTGCTTTTTCCTTGCTGAATTTTGATTTCGCCAGTGAACTAAAATTGCCATGTGGGATCACATGAACTTCGAGCCTGGTTCCGGCCTCCAGGCACCGCAACAGTTCTGCTTTTGTGTATTCATTATGCACAACAAGTTTGTATGCATACTGCCGGCAAATCCTTTGGAGTCGGCTGTGGTCTGTTTTGAAAACGAAACTCTCCACATCATGAATAATCAGGATAATTTTGAACCCTGAGTCGTGTGCTTGCTGAAGCACCCATTCATCTAAAAAATTAAAATGAAAGATGTGAAAAATGACGTAGTGACTATTCACCCTCCGGCAAATGCGCAATGCTTTTTTGTATTCCTGCATCAGGGAGAATACAGAAAATAAATTTTGCTTCTCCCGGTATTCAAATAGTTTCGTCTCCGTTTCCTGGAATTTTGTTGATGTGAAATTTGAAAACAAGTGCACACGGCAACCCAGCAATTCTAATTCTTCCAGCAAGGAAAGATTGTACTCGTCCAGCCCGGCTTTAGCTCCTACCGGATCAATAACGGCCACAGAAAGTTTCACAGTACTCATCCGGGCAGCAACCAGCCGGAGAGATCCCGGTGAATTAATTTTTCAAGTTTCAGAATATCTTCCCGGTACACGCCAGTCAGGTGTTCCCGTGTTTCAGGGTTTAAACGCAGGGGTGCGGAACGCACTGAATTCCACTCACGAAACTGCTCCCGGATTCCCTGTCGCCAGGAATCAGGAAGCTGGTTCAGCAGGCGGAACTTGGTCCTGCTTTCCACTGTAATCAGGCGACTGACAAATTTCCAGCGCGGCTCATACGAAGCATTCAGTCCGCCCTCCCGCTGAAAAACAAAATGGTCATCGACTCCGAGAAACTGACAAACTTCAGAAAGCATTTCAGTAGGGCGATCTTTCAGATCCTCCAACAAAACTATTTTGACATGCCGGAAGGCAGCCATGTATGCTTGTACCTGAGCGTAGTAAAATCCGCGGTCAACGTAGAAATAATCAAAGCTGTAGCCTTCTTTTTTTCTTTTGGGTTCGTCCCGGATGGCTTCCTCAAAACTGAGTGTCTCCCTTCCGTCCCTTACCCTCCACATGTATTGTGAAAAAGCACGATCTGCAGGATTTCGTAGAAGAATAACGATTCTCAACTGCTCCGGATGGGGGTGAAATAATTTAATATTTGAAATTGTTTTATCGAAAAGATAGAGATAGGGTGTTGATATTTCACCCAGTACTTGGCCTTTTTCAGCAGGCGAAAATAAATCAAGATATTTTTTCTGATCACGAATAACAAAAGCAAATTTTCCATGTTTATAGTCAGTGGTATCTCCTGCAAAGGAAAAGAAACAAGGCTCTTTTAACTTTGGCAGAAAAAGTCCAGGATGCTGACGAAGGTATCGTTGCAGGGAAGTGGTACCTGCACGTGCAGCACCCACCACAAGGAAGTCAGGCCAGTTTTTCATGTGTGTACCGGTTCGGGTTGATTGGAATGTCCATCGACCGCTGAGCTAAAGTAATCATAACGGAAATAATACAAGAGGCAAACCAAAAACATAATACTGCTTGAATCCCTGATATTTACTGCAGAAAAGAACATACTTAGAAAAAAGAACAACAGCATGTATTCTATTGTTTTGAAAAACACATTATTGGAATGGACCTGCTTTGACATGTTCAACGAAAAATAATAAGGAAGATAAATCAGCACAGTGCCCAGGAGACCAAACACAAAAATGTTACCGAGTAAACCGATATCAACAGGATAAAAATATCCGAGAATGTCGCGCCAGCCGCCATTCCACTGATTGCTGATAAACCCGTTTCCGAGGATAGGATTTTTTTCTATGTAATCCAATGCAATATTGAACTCCATGAAGCGAACCGCTGAGGAGGCTTCATCGGAAGATTCTCCAAAGAAAATATTGTAAACATTGGAATAGAGTACATGGTATTTATCGAAAAGAGAAGTGTAACCAAGGCTAAAAAGCAAGGTGACGGCTACCAGAATGACGCTGCCGTAAATCACTGTATTCCTTATTTTTTCCCGCAATGAAAAATTCCGGAAAAAATAAATCATCAGCGTAAAAGCAAGTACCACGAGTGTTGTTCGGCTTTGTAGATAATACACGAGGTAAAAAATAATCAGCAGGACAATGGCGATGTACCCGTTTTTCCTTTCGTGGGATACTTTAAACAAAGAATAGAACAACAACATGATCACCAGTGCAAACTGAAAACGGTAGCGGTATCCGCGAATGGGGCTGTAAGCGACAAATTCCATATCTGTAAACTTCACGGGATTCACGAAGAGGAAGAAAAAATAAAAGATGATCAGCAATGCCAGTGAAACAAACACAAAAGACCGTTCCACCTGTTCAATGGTGATCCATCCTTTTCTCAAAAGGGAAATGAGCAATATACCGGAAAGCGATAATAAAACGGACCGTTGCGCCATGATTCCATAGTAGTACGGTTGATGAAAAATGACATGCCCCTGGTAGGCAGCAAAAAAATTAACAAGGATAAAAATCCACATCAAGATATCCAGCCGTGTCACTTTTTTATCCCTGATATTCAGAAAAAGACTAAAAACATAATAAACGGAAAGAAGAATGATCGCAAAACTCGACAAGGACTGATGGAGGCTCTCCAGCGGCAGGGTGGCAAAAATCCGGAAGGTGGATGTATACACCAGGAACAGCAGTGTATACGCCAACAAAGGAGGCAGACGATTGGGTACAGCAGGGACCTGCATATTCAGAAACTTCAGGCTATTGAGTAAACGAATTTACGCAATCAGAAGCATCACCCTGCAGGCTGATAAAGATTCTCATCACCTCCCGGGGTGGGGAAAAGTATAGAAGCCGAAATGTTTCCGAACATTCCAGATGCACAAACTACTCCATATCAGTGTGCCGACTACCTGTGCGAGGCTGGTGCCCAGAATTCCCCCGGAGGGAATGAAGAGAAAACAACAGGTTACATTCGCAATCGACGAAACGATAGCGATGTTACGGAGCACATGCTGGCGTCCGGTCATGTTCAGGATTTGTGCAGGAAGGCCCGAGGCAACAACAATGAACTGTCCGGCCAACAAGACATACAGGGAAATTTCGTTCCCGGGAAACTCCTTCCCGAAAACCGACAAGATCAAGCGTGGAAAACAAGCCAGTCCGATGAAAATCGGGAGTGAGGTAAGGAAAATCAAACGGGCGGCCTGGTTTGAAAAGCGCTTCAATGCATCCCTGTCATTCGCAGCATATGCCTCAGCAAAACGCGGCATGGTGATGCTGTTAATGGCGAGAATGGTAATGTTGGTAAATACAGATATCCGCACCAGCGCATTGTAAATCCCAACCTGTGATTCCGTGGCATACGATGCCAGGATGAGTGTCCCGGCCCAGGACATAATCAGTTGCAACACCGTAGTGGTGAACATCGGCATGGCAATTTTCAGGAGTCCGGTTGAGTGTTCCCCTTCCCTGCTTTTGTATTTAGTAAACCGGCTCGCTCTCAACCATGACCACAAGCTGAGCACTCCGGCAACAGCAATACTTACAAATTGAATTTCTACCGGCACTTCTCGGGCAACGTGTCCGGTGAAGACAGCGACAGCCAGCAGTACCAGAGCCAGGGTGGACACCGCGCTGGTCTGGTAAAATGTATACGATGTAATGTTCTTCAGCCCCCGTGTACTTTCCGAATGAAACAACAGCGACACGAGCGGCAATGTCAGCCAGGCGTTGATCCGAAGGTAGGATGCAAGGTATTCCTTGTGAAAAATGTGAATCGCCATCCACTCGGCACTGAAATAAAGTACTACGGAGATGATGAGTGTCACGGGGACCATCAGCCGCATGGCGGAGAGGTAAAGTCCTTTGATGGCCGCAAAATCATTCTTCCAGGAATATTCAGCCACGAGCCGCATCATGGCCACGTCCAGACCAAGTTTCCCGGCAACACCGGCAAGCGAAAGTATGTGGGCACTGGAGATCTACCCCGTTTCAAACAG
>DAORHY010000077.1:0-12098 GCA_035438225.1 Bacteroidia bacterium | reverse complement strand
TTGTAGAGAAACCTGATTTTTACAAATACATGTCTGCAGAAAAAAACCTGAAATATTTTGCAGCGCTTTCCGGAATCCAAGCAAACAAATCAAAAATCTATGAGGTCCTCGAACTGGTTGGTCTGAAAGGAAGGGAGAGGGATAAAGTGAAAGGCTATTCCCATGGGATGAAACAACGTCTCGGGATTGCCCAGACACTGATTCATGATCCGGAACTGATTGTACTGGATGAGCCCACAACGGGATTGGATCCGCAGGGAATTATTGACATCCGCAACCTGATTGTGCATCTTCAGCAGGATATGAAAAAGACGGTGTTTTTATCGTCACATATTTTGTCGGAAATTGAATTGATTGCTTCCCGAATGGTTATCATCAACAAAGGGAAGGAGATAGTACAAGGCGACGTGAAAAGTTTGCTGAACAGCGAGGAGCTCGTTGTTTCATTCAGTTTGTTTTCTGTCGGCGAAGCATACAAAGTACTTCAGGAATCAAAATGGATAAAGTTTCTGTCCGATCAGAAAACGGACCGCCTGGTTTTTCAGCTGAGCGAATCCCAGGTTCCTGAATTGAACAGCTATTTTTGTGAAAAGGGAGTAGGAGTGACGTCGATTGAATCAAAACGAAAGCTGGAAGATTATTTCCTGAAACTTACTTCCAATTAAAATAATTCTATCCGGTCATGCTCCTGAAATTAACCTGGCTTGAAATACAAAAAATTGCCATTCGTCCGCGAAGCTACATTGGATTTGTTGCCATTACACTGGTTATTTTCCTGATACAACTAGCGATGTGGATTGACGGAACTTCGTATATCGGTTTCGTTACTCAGAATATCGAACAGACATTTTTATTTGAAGGGAAAATTCTGAACGGCAACCTGATTTGTTTTATCATCCTGCAGACACTCATCATTCAAATTCCTTTGTTAATTGCCTTGGTTACAGGCGACCTCATCAGCGGTGAGGCAGCAACCGGTACCATACGACTTTTACTGACCAGGCCGGTGAACAGAACAACTATTTTACTGTCAAAATATATAGCAGGATCCGTGTATACTCTATTGATGCTTGTATGGCTTGGAATTCTTGCTTTGTTTGTCAGCCTGCTTGTTTTCGGCCCGGGGGATCTGATCGTGCTCAAAACCGATGAAGTGATTATTCTTCAATCCGCTGATGTGATGTGGAGATTTCTCACCGCTCTTGCACTTGCATTTCTGGCACTTTCCCTCGTGGGAGCGCTTTCCCTCATGTTGTCCTGTTTCACTGAAAATTCCATCGGTCCGATTATCATTACCATGGCAATTATCATTCTGTTTACAATTGTAGGTACAATGGAGGTTCCGCTGTTTGATAGAGTAAAACCATTTCTGTTCACAACCCATATGATTGTATGGCGCAACTTATTTGAAGACCCCTTGCCGATGGAGCAGATTCGAATGTCTGTTTATGCATTGGTTGGACATATTGTAGTGTTCCTGGGAATTTCTATTGTTTATTTTAAGAAAAAGGATATCCTTTCATGAAGAAATTAATTCCCTTTCTGATTTTGTGTCTTGTTTCTGACCTTATTTTTTCTCAGGATGCAAGAGCATTGATTGCTGCTGTGAACAAAAAGTTCAGACAGGTCAGAAATTATCAGGCGGAAGTGGTCATAAGAACGGAAATCCCGTTCATTAAAATGCTCCCTGTGTCTGCAACACTTTATTACAAGGAACCGGATAAGCTTAGAATTAAATCAAAGGGTATTGCCATCCTTCCGAAACAAGGCTTTAATGATCTATTGCAGGCTCTGGGAGATACTATTTCTTATTCCGCTTTGTTCCAGGGCGAAGAAGTGTTGAAGAACATTCATGTGGCCATCATTTCCATTATACCTGTTTCCGATACAAGCGACATGATCCTTGGAAAATTCTGGATTGATCCCCAGCAAAACCTTGTGATGCGTTCTCAAATTACCACAAGAACAAATGGTACTATTCTTTCCGAATATTTGTATGGAAAATTAGCTGCTTTTGCTTTGCCAGACAGTATGACCGTAACCGTTGATACTAAAAAATTTAAAATTCCCAAAGCCGTAGCTGCGGATATCAACAACTACAATTCCAACGCAAAAGATCCCGCTAAACAATCAAAGAAAGGTAAAATCATTCTTGGTTTTTCGAATTATCAGGTGAATAAAGGGGTGCCGGATGAGATTTTTAAGGATAAGTAAAAGGAATGGAAGGATATTTTTTGGCTGACAAGGTCAGATTGAGTAGTTGCGATTTTAATCACCATTCACCGCCCAACACAAATCTTAACAACCAAACTGCCGCAGGTGATGATCGAGATGCAGGTAAGTGATTCTTCCCCATTCCCGGACAGACAGTTTTCCAAAAAAAGGATGTGGTGAAAGGGCAGTCATGGACCGCATGTTGCTGAGCATTTTCAGCAACACATCTTTGTCATTTTTAAAATCTGTGGGAGGCGTGCCGTCTTTCAATGAATCGTAGGATGGACTGGTTGGGAATTTTTCTTTCGGCCACTTGGTCAGGATATAAAATGAAAACCACTTGAGTATTGTGTGGCTGAAAAAATTACCCTTTTCTTTTGTTTTCCGAACACCCGTAGCTTCCCGCAGGACATCTGTGGCATGGCAAATCATCTGTGCTGCATTCATTTTTCCCCAGAGTGCTTTTGCGTCAGGTGCAACTTTTTCTATACGGGCAGTTATTGCCTTATAGTCTGCTTCATTCTGAATATTTTTCATGGAAATCGAATTTAGATTGCGATCAATCATTCAGAGAATGAAGGATCAGTCCGCTGCGTAATTTGGGTTCGAACCAGGTGACTTTCGGAGGCATCGTTAATCCACTGTCAGCGATCGCTATCAATTGTTTCATTGAAACCGGATACATTGAGAATGCAACTTGCATTTCTCCCGAATTCACCCGCTGCTCCAATTCATGAAGGCCCCGCAGGCCACCGACAAAGTCAATCCTTTTGTCTGTACGGAGATCTCTGATGTTCAGGATCGGCTCCAGGATTTGTTTGGAAAGGATGGTGACATCCAGGACTGCAATCGGATCATTATCATCAAACGTTCCTTTGCGTGCAGTTAGCTTGTACCACTTTTTCCCAAGGTACATGCCAAACTCGTGTAAATGCAGAGGTCGATAAGCTGTTTGACCATTGTCTTCCACATCGAATCGTTTGCTGATTTCTTCTAAAAATTTTTCAGGAGATAAGCCATTGAGATCCTTAACGACCCGGTTGTAATCAAGAATGGCCAGTTGGTTATCCGGGAAATGAACGGCAAGGAAATAATTGTATTCTTCTTTTCCGGTGTGATTTGGATTCTTCTCTTTTTTTTCTTTGCCTACCAGAGCAGCTGCAGCAGTACGGTGATGGCCATCGGCTACGTAAGTTTTTGGAATAGCAGCAAAGTGATTTGTGATTAGCCCGATTGTGGATTGATCACTGACGACCCAAAACTGGTGTCCGATTCCGTCTTCAGTTACAAAATTATATTCCGGTTCTTTTTTTACAATTTCATTTACAATCACATCAAGAGCCGGAACATTGGGGTAGGCAAAGAACACCGGTTCGTAATTGAGGCTGCTCACACGAACATGATTTTTCCTGTCTTCTTCTTTATCGGGGCGGGTGAGTTCGTGTTTCTTGATGACATCATTCATGTAATCATCAACAGAAGCGCCTCCAACGATTCCGTACTGTGTGCGCCCGTTCATTGTCTGTGCATAGATGTAATAACATTCTTCTGCATCCTGGAAGAAGATGCCGTCACGAAACAACTTCTCAAAATTCTCCTTGCCCTTAGTGTAAATTTCAGGAGAATAATGATCAAATTCATCCGGGAAATCAATTTCCGGCTTGATCACATGGTAAAAAGACAATGGATTTCCTTCCGCTTCCTTGCGTGCTTCCTTTTCATTCAGGACATCATACGGTTTGGATGCTATTTTCGATGCAAATTCTTTTTTGGGACGAATTCCTTTAAAGGGTTTGAGTATAGCCATTAGAATAGGTGTCAGTATAACTTGAATTAATTGTTGATTGGATAAGCAGTTGTCAGTTGAGTTTTAATATTTTCTCCATCTCAGAAGTAAGTTCTTCCAGATCTTCCAGTGTCAGATCACCCATATGTCCGATTCGGAAAGTTTTGTCTTTCAGATCACCGTAGCCGTTGGAAATCATCATGCCCCTTTCTGCAAGTGCTTTATTGAGTTCGCCGACATTGATCTTCCTTGTGTTCCGGATACAGGTCACCGTGAGTGATTCAAATCCCGGCATGCAATACAATTCAAAATAATGGCCTGCCCAGTTGATCATGAATTCAGCCATCTCAATGTGACGGATGAAGCGGTTTTCTGCATTTTCCTTTTCAATCCGATCAAGCTGAAAATCCAGCGCAAACATATGCGGCAGGGAAGGAGTACAATGGTATTGGTGATCTTTCTTCTCTATGAATTTAATCATTGTACTGAAGTCCAGATAATACCCCCGGGGACCGATTTTTTCAAACCGGTCCATGGCCTTTTGGGAGACTGACGCTACCGATAAGCCGGGTGGAAGTGCCAATGCTTTTTGAGAGGAAGTTATACAAATGTCTATGCCCAGCCGGTCCACTTCAATTTTCACACCGCCTAAGGAACTGACACAATCAACCATCCACACTACTTCGGGATACCTGCTCATGACTACCGCAATTGCATCAATCGGATTCATGATGCCAACAGATGTTTCGTTATGAGTGATGGCTACCGTATCATACCTGCCGGTCTTCAGATATTTTTCAACCGTCTCCGGGAGTGTTGGATGGCCGGATTCTTCTTCATGCAAATCGGCTTCTATACCATTCAGTTTTGCAAGCTCGTACCACCTTTTCCCGAATGCCCCAACAGAAAATACAATGGCTCTTTTTTGCGTAGCACTCCGAATTGCACCTTCCATTAATCCCGTTCCGGACGATGTGCTGAGAACAATTTTGTTTTCAGTGAACATCAGTTTCCTCATTTTTTGTGTGATCCTTTTTTGTAATTCGGATGCTTCTTTCGTCCTGTGGCCGATCATGGGAGTCCCCATTTTTGCCAATACGTCTGGATGTACGTATGTAGGGCCGGGAATAAATAGTTTTGTTATTTCCATAATAAATCCGGAATTACCGGCATGCGAAGCTACAAAAAAGCCCGAAAGCCAGGACGATTTCCCTGTGTATGCTTGAAGGTTCCTAGAAGAAAATAATTTTTGATGGTATTTAACTTATTGTTTCGATTCCTGCTTCTTCGGCTTCCAATCGGTTCTTATATCCACATCCTTAACCAAAACCCATTTTCCTGATTTGAATTTTAATCCGTCGTAGGTGCCATCCGGTCCGCCGAAAGCCAGTTGATTTTCAGTTTCATTTTTTGTCCCATTACCGGATAGATGATCAAAAATGATCATGTTTTTTGAATCTTCATACTTCAAGGTCATGATGGCCTGTGCTGCATAGGTGAAGATGATTCTGTTCTTATAAACCTTTCCGGTTTTAAACAATGGGAAACCGAACTTTGGCAAATGACGATCAAAATAGAGTACATCGGCAATCTTCTGAGTGGATGTACTATTGATTCCTTTCCATCCAAGAAGTGTATAATAGGTTTTCTTACCGGATTTATTTTCCAGGATGGAATAGTACACGGAGCCGTACCACCTTTCCGCTCTTAGTTTTTCGGATTCAGGTTTGGTGATTACCAGGGTAGAGTCAAGTAGCGGAATCAAGCGGATGGTACCTGAAGTGTCTCCCGGCATCTGGATATATCCGAAGAAATCATAGCGGGATCCATCGTAATAAGGAAGTGTCCATGTGTACACTCTGAATTTTTGTCCGGGCGCAGTTACAACGGATACATTTTTAATGCTGTCGAAACTTGCACGAAACGAAGCACTGGTCTTCAGAAGAGAATCCAGGAATGATCTGAACACAGTATTCGATGCAATCCGAATGGAATCATTTTTTCCGCGCTGAATATCATGGATGAGGGATTGAAGCGGACTCATTTTTATCGAGTCCTTTGCGGCCGGAAGAAGGGTGTTGCTCTGCGAAAAGCAGAGAAGTGGAAAGATCCATACCAGAACTATTAGTATTCTGAATTTAAGTTTCTGATGACCTGATATTTTGAATGTCATGGTATAGAATTAAAAAACCGCAACCTATAACGGTTTGCGGTTTGAAATATTCTTCAGTTGTGAGGTGTAGGTGATTACACGTGCAGACGACCTTTTTTAGCAAGGAGTTCATCCTGGCTTTCACGGAAATCCGGATCGTCAACGCAGCAATCCACAGGGCATACGGATGCGCACTGCGGCTCATCGTGAAAACCGACACATTCCGTACATTTATCAGTGACAATGTAGTAGACATCCATCGAAACAGGGGCCTGGGCAGCGTCAGCACTGATCTCTGTACCATCCATTTTTTTGAACATACCTTTAACGGTCGTGCCATCTGAGAAACGCCATTCAGCGCCTCCTTCGTAGATAGCATTGTTCGGACATTCCGGTTCGCAAGCTCCGCAATTAATGCATTCTTCTGTAATCTTGATGGCCATAAAAATTTCCTTTCTACTTTAGTGGTTCTTTAATGAGAGCAAAATTAACCAGAAAAAGTTGAAATCAAAACAGAAACGCGAGGAATTGTACTCTTCGTATTCAAGCAGGAGAAACCAATTGATACTAACGAATGATGAATCTGGAACAAAGGATTAATGCATTTTCAACGCTTGGAGATCACATGAATGGTCTGCTTGAAGATTTGGAAAGTACTGTAAAACAATCTAATACAGATTGTTCGGAATGGATTCGGGCAATGGATTCCGCTTTATTGCAAAACCCATGGTTCATTCGTGAGAATATACTTTATGCCCTCAAACAATGGGCTGGTTTGCTGAACAATCACACGCTCAATTCCTGGATCCGGCAGTATGGTCTGGAACATACGGATTCACAGCATCGGTCGACAGTAGGAGTAGTGAATGCCGGGAACATTCCCCTGGTTGGATTCCATGATTTTCTGAGTGTATTAATTTGTGGACATAATTACCTTGGGAAAAATGCATCCGATGACTCTGTCCTGCTTCCCTACATCGCCAGTGTACTTCAGAAAATAGCTCCTGAATTCTCCTCCCGCATCTCCTTTTCAAATAAACTCTCCGGTTTTGATGCGGTTATTGCAACCGGAAGCAATAATACTTCCCGCTATTTTGAATATTACTTCGCAAAAGTTCCGCACATCATCCGCAAAAACAGGAATGCCGTTTCAATTTTAAATGGAAACGAAACCCCAAATCAATTGCACCAACTCGGGGATGATATTTTCCGTTATTTTGGAATGGGATGTAGAAACGTTTCAAAAATGTATGTACCGCAAGGATATAATTTTGATCCATTCTTTGAATCCATACTGACATTCCAGGAGGTGATGAATCACAATAAATACATGAATAACTTTGAGTACAACAATACTGTTTACTTATTGAAAACAATTCCATTTCTCCAGAACGGATTTCTGATAATCAAGGAAGATGTATCCGTTCCTTCTCCGATAGCAGTCGTTCATTATGAATATTACACTGATCAGAAATCCTTGTTGCAGCGACTTGCGATTGATCGTGAAAAAATTCAATGCATTGTTGCAGCCCGGGAAAATGAATTAATGCAAAGCAATCTCGGGGTGTTACAAGTTGATTTCGGCAAGACCCAGCAACCTTCATTAGTGGATTATGCTGACGGTATTGACACCATCAGGTTTCTTACAGGTTTCTGATGAAAAAGCCCGGATAATCCCGGGCTCAAATTTCAGTACGTCTTACCTGTCAGTGACTCAGGGTCACTGCTATCAGTTATTCGGAATCAAATGAAATAACCTTCCCCAACGCACTTTGTTCAGGAAACTGGCATTGCTGTCCCAGCTCATCCATATGAATACAGCTTTGCCGACTACATGGTCTTCGGGAACAAAACCCCAAAACCGTGAATCCGCGGAATTGTGCCGGTTATCACCCATCATGAAATAATAGTCCATCTTAAATGTATAGGAGTCAGTCTCAGTTCCGTTAATGAAAATTTTATTGTTGCGTTCTTCCAGTTTATTCCCCTCGTATTCTCCGATAACTTTACGATAAAAATCAATATTGCTGGTGTCAATGTGGGCCGTGGCGCCTTTCTTCGGAATCCAGACCGGACCAAAATTATCAACGTTCCAGCCGTATTTCGGATTGAAAGGAAAAATAAAATCCTGGAAGATATTTCTGGGGACAATGTTCGGTTCCACTTTTTTTATGTTGCCAAAAGTTTTTAGGGCCTCTGCTGAACTCCGGGTGAGAAAGAAATTGAATTCAGTCGGAGACATCATTTCACCTTCCCGGAGACCGAGTTTTTGAATCGCCTGTTCGCTGAATCCTGTGCCGTCAGTGAATACATGGTATGACGTTTGTGAATTTAAAGGCAATGGAATTTGCTGCCCGTTGATGAACACATCGCGGTCAAGTAAAGCAAGACTGTCTCCGGGCAGGCCGATGCACCGTTTGATGTAGTTCTCTTTTTTGTCAACCGGTCTTCCGAGATTTTCTGCAGGCCAGTTAAAGACGACACAGTCTCCGCGTTGCACCTTGCCGAAGCCGGGAAGGCGGTGATACCCTATTTTTATCCATTCCAGATAGGATTTGCCTCCGGTAAGCGGCAGAGTATGATGTGCAAAAGGAAAAGAAAGCGGAGTCATCGGGATGCGTGCGCCATAACTCACTTTACTTACAAAAAGAAAATCACCGACAAGCAGGGATTTTTCCATCGAAGGAGTAGGGATCGTATAAGCTTCGATAAAAAAGGTACGGATGATGGTAGCTGCGATGACAGCAAAGATGATAGCATCAACCCATTCCCTGACAACAGATTTTCGTTGTCCGGGTTTTGGTTTAAGAAGAAACCAGACTCCAAGAGTGAAAATACCGAAGAGAATATCTTTAATTAAGTCCCAGTTTATTCTGAATTTTGACATGCTTTTTTTCTTTAGATGCAACTGCATCACCAGTGCGAATGTAGTTCAGGGAACCTTCCGCATTGGTTAACAGCTCGTTAATTATCCACATCAGAACTTTAATAAATCCTGCATTCCGAATACTCCTTTTTTTCCTTGCAGCCATTCTGCAGCGGCCACGGCACCGAAGGCAAACCCTTGTCTGTTCAGTGCCTTATGAATAATTTCAAGTTCGTCATCATCGGAGAAGTACTTGACGATGTGGGTTCCGGGGACTTCATCTTCCCGGGAAGAGAAAATCGGAAGCTCGGAATTGTCATCGTCACCCGATGAAATATTTTCATCCCCTTTGTAATTTCTCCAGGATTTTATTCTGTCCAGGTTGGCAATAATCTGTTCTGCAAGGGTGATCGCAGTCCCGCTTGGAGAATCCAGTTTGTGAATGTGATGGCTCTCGTGCACGAATAGCTCATCGTATTGTTCGAGGTGATTCATCAGACTTGCCAGTTTCTTGTTAATCTCAAAAAATACATTCACGCCAATACTGAAATTCGAGGAATAGAATAACGAATGATTGTTCTTCCTGCAGATTTCTTTGACTTCTTCCAGGCGGTCATTCCATCCGGTTGTTCCCGAAACGACAGGGATACCGGCTTCAAAGCAACGCAGGATGTTTTCTGCAGCAGCAGTGGGCTGACTGAATTCAATGGCAACATCCCCCTGTTTTAAATCTTGCGGAGTGATGGTAGCGGCATTTTCTTCATTCACGATGAACCGAATCGTGTGTCCCCTCTTTGTCGCCAGTGTTTCAATGGCTTTGCCCATTTTACCATGGCCTACCAGAACAATTTTCATTTTGGGCTATTTGATTTGCAGTGTAAATTTAAAACCGGCCATTGTTTCACCGGTAGGAATTGTTTCCAGAAAGGGTATTGTCCGCAGGCTGAGGTCATCACTGACATCGAAATCGAGCAATTGTGCATCTACGTATGCATCGATAATATTCAGGGAGTAGAGGACGCCACCAAGGATGTAACACAGATCCCTGTTTCTTCTGTAGTAATCTTTTCTGACTCGCAGATCATCGTTTGAATACCGCGGATAGTCGTCCACAGTACCCGGGTCGGTATCGTTTCTGAATCGATAAGCGGTTTTGAATTTCTGGTAATAGTTGTTGTTAAAATCAATGAGGTAAACCAGTGTTCCAAATCCGGCATAAATGATTGGTATTTTCCAGTATTTCTTATTTATTCCCTGACCCAGACCGGGCAAAAGTGCTGATGACAATGCCGTTCTGTTGGCTCTTTTCCGGGAGAGTAAGGAAAGGGAATCGTTGTCGGATGCACGAGAGGTCTGTGGGACGAAGAAATGCAGCAGAGCAACACACATTAAAAAACATAAGCCGGATCTGACACGGCTTCGGCCGGGTGATGAAGTCATATGTTTCTGCTGCGTGTGAATGAAAATGAAATTGCTTCTTTCCGGAGGAATTGGATACAAAGAACCAGTACAGGCAAAACCACCCATGCCGGGTACTCAATAGTTGAGCAATTCAAGTATCCTGTTCAGGTCGCTGTCGTTCTCGAATGGAATCAGAATTTTTCCGCTTCCGTTCTGCGCTCTTTGCAAGTGAATTTTGGCACCAAAGTGACTGGAGAGGATGTTCTGAATTTTTGTAAACTCAAAAGACATTTGATTTTTCTGTTGATCCTCTTTCTTACGGTTTGTAGACTTGTTGCCTTGCTGACGTGCAAGATTTTCAACATCTCTCACACTCAGTTGCTTTTCAATAATTTCATGATAAAGCGCAAGTTGTCTGTCGATATTTTCAACGCCGAGGATTGCCCTTGCATGTCCCATACTGAGGCGCCCATCACGGATGGCAGCCTGAATTTCAGGAGGCAACCGGAGCAACCGGAGAAAATTTGTAACAGTGCTTCTGTTCTTTCCGACACGGTTGCTCAACTCTTCCTGAGTCAGCGCGCATTCTTCAAGAAGGCGTTTATAACTGATGGCAACTTCAAGGGCATTCAGATCCTGGCGCTGGATGTTCTCTACAAGCGCCATCTCCAGCATGCCCTGATCATTGGCAACTCTGATATAGGCCGGAATGGAAGTTAATCCGGCAATTTTTGATGCTTTAAACCTGCGTTCACCGGAAATGATCTGGTACTTATCGTATCCGAGTTTACGTACCGTGATGGGTTGAATGATGCCCTGCTGCCGGATGGAATCAGCCAATTCCTGTAACATCTCCTTGTCAAAATCGACACGGGGCTGAAAGGGATTGCCTTCAATCTGGTCAAGCGCAATTTGTGCTACGGATCCAACCACCCCGGTGGAGCCAGGGACTCCCGCTTTGCTCGTTACATCCGTATCTGCATTCTCCAACAATGCACTGAGGCCTTTGCCCAGTGCGCTTTTCTTAGTGCTCATCGGTTACCGGAATTTTCTTGTCAGCTTCTTTTATCTTCGTCATGTTGTTCTTCTGCAGAATTTCCCGCGCAAGATTCAGGTAATTGATGGACCCTTTGCTGCTGGCGTCATGCATGATGATTGTTTGTCCGAAACTTGGAGCTTCGCCCAGTTTTGTATTCCGCTGGATGATAGTGTCAAAAACCATTTGCTGGAAATGTGTTTTAACTTCTTCCACAACCTGGTTTGACAAACGGAGGCGGGAATCATACATGGTGAGCAAAATTCCTTCAATTTCCAGGTCTGGGTTCAGGCGGCTTTGAACAATTTTAATGGTATTCAGCAATTTGCCCAGTCCTTCCAATGCAAAATATTCACATTGTACAGGGATGATTACCGAATTCGCAGCAGTCAGAGCATTGATCGTCACAAGTCCCAGGGAAGGAGAGCAATCGATAATAATGAAATCATACTGTCCGGCTAATTTGTCCAGTACATCTTTCATCTTGCGTTCCCGGTTGGGTAGATTGATCATTTCAATCTCGGCCCCGACAAGGTCAATGTGGGAGGGAAGTAAAAAAAGATTCGGCGTCTCCGTTTTCATAATGATGTCCTTCGGATCGGCTTCGTTGATGATGCACTCATAGATGCTCATCTTGATTGTC
>DAORHY010000076.1:0-12121 GCA_035438225.1 Bacteroidia bacterium | reverse complement strand
CAAAGGAAAACTCTTCCGGGCAGAATTTAATAATCTTCACATTTTCGTATCCGAGTAATTTAAAGACGCCTGGATCTCCACCGTTTGCTGTCCCGTCATAACCGCAGGCAATGCCAGCCAGGCAGGCGCTCATCAATAGTCTTAATGGGTTTTCTTTTGTTGGCTTTCGGAGCCGTTTTAAATAATCCCGGTCTGTCATTCTGTGTTTGTTTATGCCGTCACGATTTGTGTTCGCATTAAGATTCAATTAAATTTTTCATTCCGCTCATGATGAAACCCCAGTTTTTATCCAAGTGCTCAAGTGCTTCTTGTGTTTTGAAGCCGCCCTGAATCACCGTAAAAGTAGTTTCGTTTTTATCTGCTGTCAGTTCGTACCTGATTTCGGTATAGTTTTCGGGTGCATCTTCTGTTCCTGACATTGAGCTCCAGTAATTGTATAAAATGAATTTTTCCGGCTCTATGTCCAGGATGTTGCCTTTGTCTTCATAGGAATTGCCATCCCAGACACCTCTGTAATAAATCGGACTTCCTTTCTTCCAGTCACTGGTGCATTCGGTTCCGAAGAAATAAATTTTGATAAGCTCTTTATTGGTTAGAGCCTCCCAAACTTTTGAAACCGGCGCCTTGATGCTGATGGATTTATTTAATGTCCATTCTTTTGTCATGTTATTTTAATTTGGCAGCACTGATATCTTGATTTAAGCAATTGAAATAATGTTGATCGCATGGGATTGGTGCGGCGGATTTTCAGGAGCTGAAATAATGCTGTATGTAAAGTAGTCATTGAACAATCAATTTTGACGAATAAATATTGTTTCTGTCATCTACCCGGATCAGGTACACCCCGGTTTTCAATTCTCCTTTTTCTAAGGTGAATCGCCTCCCGCTAAAATTAAACTGTTTGACTTCTTCTCCGAAGACATTTGTTACTGTGATCAGTGAACTTCTTTGCTCCTCGAAGAAATCAAGGTGCATTTCATCTGTAGATGGATTCGGGAAAAGAATAAAAGTTGATTTTAATTTCAATTCATGAATGTCTGTCATTACCGGAGCAGTTCCACAGGAATCTGCTCCTTTTTTGAAATACAGAAGAAATATTCCCTGTTGGCAATTTAGAACTCCATCGGCACAAGTATTGTAATAGAAAGTCTTTTGTCCAATACCTTTACCATATTCAGAAAAACCAAAAAATAGTTCAAAGTAGGAATAGCAGGTGTCTGTCAGTTGCGGCCCGTTGTCCATTACATAAATCCGGGTACTGAGTGTATTGCAAAACGCGGTGTCATAATAAATGGTGTCAAGCCAGACTCCTGTGTATCCTGCTGTGTCAATACAGGAGGGGTTCCAATAGTGAATTTTTGCGCCTAATCCGGCCCCGATTGTGTCGGAGAGGTTGGTGTACAGAAGTGTGCCGCTCAGGATTGTGTCATATACCGGAGAACATGTCTGACACGCCTGAGGAGTGTAGGAATAACTATCGTAGGTGTAGTAAACAGTGTCTGCCAGCGGACTGTAATACTTGTCTGTAATAATTTTTTTTGTATAGGTTGGTGGACTGATGTACCCGCCGGCTTTTGTGATAAAAATATCTCCAATGGTGTAATCATAGACTTCTGCCACTGTCATCAATGATTGCGATTGAACGCCTGTAAACAAAAAAAAGGAAAGAAATAAAAACAGGAAATGTTTCATGAGGGTTGATTTGTTTAATAAGCCTTAAAGTTTATTGTACACTATTTCAACAACAACTCCTTTGGTTAAAGTTTGGTAAACGATTTAAATTATTTCAGTTAGTTTGGTGATGCTTTTATTAAAATAATTTTCCGGTTTTTCCATCTGGTTTTAAGTGGTTGTTGGTGCTTCGGGTTGATCAAGATGTTTATTGTTTAAATACGCCTGCAGGTTTCTTCGTTGTCCGGACTTCATTTGTTAACGGTAGACGAAGTACATTATCTTCATTGGAACACCCCAACAGTATGCATGAAAAACAGAATTGCATGTATTTTTTATAGTCTTCTCAGGCATTTTCCAGTGTTTCAATATCAAATTTCTGCATTTTTAAAAACGCCTGGATCACTCGCTGAGATCTGTCCGGATCTGCCATTAACCGGGGTAAAATGGATGGGACGATTTGCCAGGAAACACCGTATTTGTCTGCCAGCCAGCCACACCTGTCATAACGGCCGTCTTGTCCGAGTTTTTCCCAATAATAGTCTATTGCCTGTTGATTATCACATTCAATGACAAAAGAATTCCCCGGAGAAAAATCAAAACCATGATTCACGGTGCTACTCATGGCATTCAAAATATATCCGTTCAATTTAAATTGCGCAAACAAAAGTGTACCTGCAGGTAGATTAGCATTTCCCGGATACGGTGCCTCCAAAAGTATTTCTGCGTTTTTGAAAATGCCTGTATAGAACAATATTGCACTTTTGATCATCCCCATTTTCCCGTTTGCAAATAATAAACTCGGAACAATCTTTTGGCTGGAATTTATATTGCCAATATCCAATTGCCAGCTAACACCAAATGGGTCGGCTATCCAGGCGTATTTTTCGGACCAATCATATTTGTCCAGGGGCATAAGCACATTTCCATTCCGGGACAATGCTTCGTATAGTCGGGAAATTTCATTTTCGTTGCCGCAATATACATAATAGGATATGGCAGCATTCGTTCTGTAGTTCGGGCCGCCATTGAGCCCCATGAATTTTGTTCCGCTTAACTCAAATGACGTCACCATCGGTGTGGACTGTAGAATTTTTGAATTCTGAAAAATGGAACAGTATAATTCTGCAGCTTGTTTTGCTTCGTTATCAAACCAAAGACAGGGATAAATTAATCTTTCCATAATTATTGAGGTATTTTAGAAGTGTCAGTGAACATGACTTCCCACTGGTGTCCATCGATATCTTCGAAGCTGTTAGAATACATCCATCCATAGTCGGCAGAATCTCTGTAACGGCTTCCTCCGTTTTCAAGAGCAAGTTTTACGATGGTGTCAACCTGCAATTTACTGCTCACTTCGATTGCAACTAAAACCTGTGTGGTTGAGCGGTCTGAAATCGGACGGTTTGTGAAAGTTAAAAAAAACTCATGAGAGTTCAGCATTGCAAACATCGATGCGTCATTCAGAACCAGACAAAGTGCTTTGTCGTCACTGAATTGATCGTTAAATGTGAAGCCCGGTTTGGTCCAGAAGTTCCGTGTCTTTGAAATGTCAGTTATGGGCAGGTTCACATAGATGGATTTTACCTGGATTCTCTTGATGGTTAAGGATAATTTAAAAATGGATGGCAGAACTCCCGGCGACCAAACAGAATAAGGTTACGCTTATACTGGTGATCATTTTTTTAGTCTAAGATCAATAAGATTCCAGTACGGCCTTCTATTTTACTTTTTTCAATGTAAAGAAACATTCTAAAGTGATACACCTTGTTGTTTAAAGTAAAGTTCAATACGTGATTGTGTTTATTTCTTGTGTGTGGAATGACTGGTTTCCTGTCGCAATCCGCAGGCTTTCGGGGAGTCACTGTGAAAATTCCTTTCAATAGTTCCTGCAGCGCCCATACATCTGCGGATAGGGGGAAGAACAAATGCGCATTGTTAAAATTACTTGTTTAAAACTCCACCGAGGGCATTCTACGGCACCGGATCAATAACAAGTCCAAACCTAAATCCGGGTTGTACTCATTTTTTATACATAAATATGCGTTGCAGCCGGACGGGATACAATCCTAAATCCTTTTCGTATGAATGTTTTGATATGCCACCTGAGGGGAGTGATGATATTTTCAGAAATCCGGTGTAAGCAACCTTTATGCCCTTCAGGTAGAAGTTCTGATTTCTGACAGTAATGTAAAAAGGTGATTTGTTTTGCGTGGTCCACGATTTTTACTTCCAACTAACAACCAGTATTTTCAGCACGCACGTTAAATTCAAATTTCTGTTTTACTTTTTGACCTTTTGAATTTTCTGCCGGTTTCCATTTTGGCATAGAATGGATAACCTCAAGCAACAATTTGTCTGTTTCGGAATTGCCGGTTGACTTCCTGAGGTGAGTGTTGGTTGTTTCGCCTTGCTCATTGATGGTAAAACCTACGATTCCATCCTGTAATTCTTTGCCAACCTTTGTGGGAATTTTATTGAGAGCATTTTCCTTTATGTATTTTGTCAATTGTGGATGTCCGCCACGGTACTCGGCCTCGATTTCCGGAATTACAGTGACAGTATAGTTCATGGTACGGATTTCAGTTCTATCCGTTGCTGCGTTTTTGGAGTTGTATTGAACACGGATCGTGATATCGTCTCCAATGTCCACGGTGTTTAATAATGCTATTTGTTGCGGGCTTAGAGTGTCATTTGCGCTTCCGGCATGCATGTATTTGCCATTGCTGACGGATTGAATTTCCGTCGAAATATAATCCTTCAGCCAATTTGAAGGATACCCCGGACGGATATCGTTCAGGATTTTTGATGAATGAAGTTGCGTTTTGTTTACCGGGCGGGTATAGGCTCCGTGAATTTCAAATTGTAATTCCCCGGAATTGCCATTCTTCGGTCTCATATTCTGTGCAGGTGTCACATAGGCTCCAAAAGAGTTGTAGCCGGGTTCCTGAGAATCAGCCGGAGTAAACAACAGAAAAAACAGGATTGTAACAAGATAGTTTTTCATTGTTTTAAGTTTTATTGATTGCGTATATAATGTGCTTTTGCTATTCTGGATGACAATTACTGTCCTGCCATGTTTTCAGTTTCAGTCAATGCAGATCGTTTTAAAAATAGGTAAAACTTTCCTGTTTGTCACGTTGGGATTTTACATCATAGAGGTACACTCCATGCTCTGTGCCGAACCATATGTTTCCGGCCCTGTCTTCGGCAATGCCAAAAACCTGAATTCTCTCCGTAATTTTGGCAAATGACTTTCCGTCGTATTTTAATAAATTCATATGATGACCATCTGTTTCACTTTCACTCAACCAGAGATTTCCTCTTCTGTCTTCAAAAATAGTACCTATAAAATTCTTTGAAAGCCTGGATAGAGATTTACCATCGTAACGATAGAGTCCGTCCTGACTGGCAATCCAAATGTTACCCGTTTTATCCTGTGTCATGGAACGGACATTGTAAAAGTTTATACCTTCTGGATTCTTAAAATTGGTAAAGGATTTGCTTCCGGTCATGCGTGTAGCGGAAGGCTCAAACAAACTGACGCCGCCATTTGTGCCGAACCAAAGTTTTCCGTTTTTATCCTGAACGATGGTACTCACAAAATTATTGCTGAGGCCATCCTTTGTTGTGTAACTGGTAAAGTTATTGCCATTTAACCGGCTCACTCCGTTCCCGGTGCCAAACCAGATCGTTCCGGCACGATCTTCCAGAATGCTCAGCACGGTATTGTCTGAGAGGCCATCTTTCGTGGTGAAAAGAGTAAAATATTTTCCATTGTACCGGTATACTCCTCCGCCAATTGTACCGAACCAAATGTTTCCTGACTGATCCTCCAACAGAGAAAATACATGAACGTGATTCAGATTTTCTTTTAAAGTAACATTTGTAAAAAGTGTAGTATCATAGCGCATGATGCCCTCCCAGGTTGCAAACCAAAAGTTTCCGTTTTTATCCTGCAAAACATTGCGTGTGATGCTCCGGGGGCCATGCGCTGAGATAGTGTCATGCGATTTTGAAAAATCAGGATCCTCAGGAGGAAGGTTATTTTTCGGTTGCCGGGTTGGCGGTTGTGTTGTTGCAAAGGGAATGCCTGTTGTTACCGGGGGAGTATCCGGCGTGTTGCAGGAGGAAATAAAAATGAATAGCACTATCAGTAGCCAGTTGTATGACCGGTGAACGTGAGCAAACCAAAGCTCGCACTCATTGCAGGATAAGCGAAAAGCTATTTTGGTTGTCGTTGCCATGTTGTTCCAGTCATTTCAAATACTCAAACAGATTTGCCCGGGTTCAATTCTTCTTACAAAACAAATGTAAGTTCCCGGGTTGTGAGATCTTGTTACTCACTCGTTATTGACTTGTTATTAACTTGTTAACGTAGTTTATTGCTGTAAAAAATGACTAATTTTGGAATATTCAAATGAAGCTGAACCGTACCGGTATTTTTATCGCCATTTCATCCATGGCATTGTTGATTGTGCTGATCATCCAGGTAAACTGGATCATCCGGACGGCCAAAATCAAAGAAGAGATATTTAATGAAAAGGCGAACATGGTGCTTTCGAAAACTGCCGAAGCACTTTCTGCTGATACTTCAACATGCCGGCAAATGGAAGAATGTGTGGGCAAGAATGAAATGCATAAAACAGATTCGTTGTTTTCGAACTATATGCAATTTTATAACTTTCACATCGACTATGCTTTCGAGGTCAAAAAGCCGGGTGCTGTGACAATCGCAAGTGAAAGTGGTTTAAAAAATAATGTCTATAAAAAGCGACTGGAAGAAGAGGCTACTAAAAATGGGTTGGAATTGAATCTGTTCCTCCCCGAGAAAAGGCAATTCATTGTGCAGGAAATGGGGCCGATGTTCATTACTTCAGTCATTCTGATACTTGTTGTGCTGGTGATGTTCTGGCGTACAATTCTCCTGCTCATGCGGGAGAAGCAAATATCAGAGCACACAACAGATTTTTTGAATAACATGACGCATGAATTCAAGACCCCTTTGACAAACATCGCATTGGCTGGCAAAATGATTATTAAGGATTCAAATTTCAATCGGGAAGACAGAATTAAACATTACTCCGGAATAATACTGGAAGAAAATGAAAAACTAAGACTTCAGGTGGAGCAGGTCTTAAGCATGACTGCACTGGAAAGGGACGAGATTCCCTTGCGAAAAGTGGAATTGGATTTCCATGCGCTGATTCATGATTCTTTAAAGTGTATCAGCATACAGATTGAAAATAGGCAAGGGGAAATAAAATTAAACCTGGATGCGGAGAAGTTTGTGATAATGGGTGATAAAACACATTTAACAAATGCTTTGTGTAATTTAATTGACAATGCGATCAAATACTCAAATGATAATCCCAAATTATCCATACAAACATGGAACAATGCTCATCATTTGGTAGTCGTAGTATCCGACAAGGGTATCGGAATTGAAAAGGAGCATCAAAAAAAAGTGTTCGATAAATATTTCAGGGTTCCGACAGGTGACGTGCACAATGTAAAAGGTTTTGGTCTCGGTTTGGCTTACGTTAAAAAGATCGTAGAATTGCACGGAGGAACAGTTGAACTGCAGAGCGAAAAGGGGATGGGCACAACATTCACAATTACTTTAACCAATGTCGAAGGTTAAGTTCAAAATATTACTCGCGGAGGATGATGTCAATTTGGGAGCACTCCTGGTAGATTATCTGGAGGCAGAAGGTTTTGATGTATTGCTTTGCAAGGACGGTGAGTTGGCCTTAAAGGCATTTCAAAACGATCAGTTTGACCTGTGTTTGTTGGATGTAATGATGCCGAAAATGGATGGATTCTCGCTGGCAAAAGGGATCCGGGCACAGAACAAAGAAATACCGGTACTATTTATCACAGCGAAGTCCTTGAAAGAGGATAAATTAAAAGGCTATAATTTGGGTGCCGACGATTATATCACGAAACCATTTGATGAAGAGGAATTGCTTTGGAAAATCAAAGCGGTCATCCGCAGAATTCCGGAAAATAATGGTGAGAGTAAGGCAATGGTTGTTTCAATCGGGAAATATGCATTTGACTTTAGAAATCAATCCCTGGTCATTGGAGGTAACACAAAGCGGATTACGGAAAAGGAATGTGATATTCTTAATTATTTGTTTTCTCACCGGAACAAAGTAATAAAGCGGGAAGACTTGTTGAAAGAGCTTTGGGGAGAGAATGATTATTTTTTCGGAAGAAGCCTGGATGTTTTCATTTCTAAAATCCGTAAATACCTGAAAGAAGATCCGCAATTAAGTATTGAGAATGTTTTTGGCGTTGGCTTCATTTTTAACGTTCCTCAGGAGTAGCGCGCTGCGATGCAGAAAGCTGGTTTTTTGCAAAAGGTTAGAAGTGTAAGTAGTATTGTACCAGGTTAATAGGGCTATCCGCTGGACCGGATTCCGGTCTGTATTGGATTTGGAAAGGCCATGAATAGTATTTCGACAACTGAAGAATGGGTTGAGTTGCAGTATTTATTTTAGCCGGTCGAAATTAATTTTAGTATCCCCGAATCAGAAAATCGCCTGGTATTTTGTTTCCGATTATTTAGGAGAAGGACAATCCTCCGCGGATGAATGCGTTATTGGAAGTTTTTCAAAGGGAAAGAGAAAATCATCATCTTCCCCTCCAAACCGGTAATCCCATTGTATTGCGCATGGGCTTTCAGCATGAAGAAAATTAATGAATAAAACACAACAAAAAGTCAGCTTGATTCTTTTCATTTTGCCAGAGGGAAGAAAAAAATGGTCTGTGAATTTTATCGCGAACCTCTGGTTGGCCAGGTGTCCAGGTATTTTAACCGATGCGTCTGTAATTGTTAAAACCGAACATGCAAGACTGTCCTATCGGCTTCTGTTATGATCAAAATTCTTCCAGAACAATTTCCTTATTCACCATCATTCCGGCTGTTGTGCCCATTGCTATAGCGTTGGCGACGGTACGCATACGTGTTGTATTGTCGCCACATGCATAGATGCCCTGAACGGTGGTCCTTTGAAAAGGATCCGTTCGGATGTATCCTTCATCAGTCAGTTCACAGCCTAAAAATTTTGGAATCGTACAATGTTGCTCAAATGGATTTTGGGAATACAATGCTTTGATGGTCGTTGTTGTGTTGTCTTTGAAAATGATATTTTGAAGATATCCGTTTTTATGCGCCAGTTTTTCAATTTCTGTTTCTGTTATTTTAATATTGCGACTTTTAAGTTTGACAGTCTGCCCTATGGTCAGTGTAGATTTTCCGTTTGTGAAGAGTGTAAGGTCCTTTGTCCAGTTTGAAATTAGACCCGAGAGCTCAAACCCGGAATCTCCGTTTCCTAAAATGCCGGTTTTTTCATTTCTCACTTCGTATCCATGGCAATACGGACAGTGAAGAGCAGACTTGCCCCAACATTCGGTGAATCCATCAATATCGGGGAGTACGTCTTTAATCCCTGTTGCGAAAATTATTTTTTTTGCACTGAATGATTCACCCGATGCTGTCTGAATGTCAAATCCGTTTTCGCTTTTGGATCCTTTTGTGGCCAACCCATTGAAAAACCTGACGGTATTATACTTTTCCACTTGTTGCTTTGCCTCGTTTGCAATCGCAGCAGGAGTTGCACCATCCTGTGTCAGAAAGTTGTGCGAATGGGGTGTTGGTCTGTTACAGGCATTGTTGTTGTCAATAATTAAAACTTCTTTTAACGACCTGCCCAAAGCCATTCCGGCGGCAAGGCCCGAATAGCTCCCCCCGATGATAATGACATCAAAAGAACGATTGTGTTTCATCCGGTTTTATTTTAAGAACGATCGAAAGTGAAGTGGAAAATCAGGCATTGTCGGTGCAACCCCGCCCGGCCTGATAAATTCATCACGTGATGATTTGTCGGTTTTCAATTGCAACCTAATCTTCATCTATCTCTTGACTGTTTTTGATGAAATGAGACGAATGAGTAAGTCTACAAAAGGAATTCCTACAAACACCATCCAGGGAACTAAAGTAAGAGTGAGAAGGCATGTCCTTTGGTACAAGGGAAGAACAGCTAACGTTTCCCCAAACAGGTAAAGAAAAAACGTAATTGACGGATAAATTACGATCCAGATCTTCAACGATGCTATTAATTTCATTTTTGTTTTCATACAGATTGCCTTTCTATTTTTGATTTTATTTATCCGGCAAAGGTAAATACAGGAATTGCCTGCAGGATAGGACAAAAATGAAGTTGAATAGGACTTATTTAAAATTTTTCCGGAATGACTCTGGGGAATATCCGGTATGCTTTTTAAAGAACCTGATAAAGTAGGAAACATCATCGTAACCCAGGTGATATGCAATCTGGTTTACCTGATTCGTTGTGGCCAGCAGGTGTCTTTTTGATTCCAGGACAATGCGTTCATTTATTAGTTCTGAACATGTTTTACCCAGGGCAGCTTTCGTGATTGCATTCAGCTGAAATGTGGAAATGTGCAACATGTCTGCGTAGTGTGACACTTGTTTGTGGTTGGAGATGTGCGTATCCAGAAGTTCTAATAATGCTTCAAGGCGTTCCTCCGTAAACGGACTAACTTTAGTTGATGGAGCGGTGCTTTTTTGCCTGGACCGGACCAGTTCAATAAAGAAAACGCCCAGATTCGCTTTTATTACTTCCGCATATCCTTCTTGCTTGTCTGTGTATTCCTGAAAAACGGAGTTTAGTACAGCCAGTAATTTATCAAATCTTTTGGGGTCAGGCTGACAAAGAATTTTATTGCTCGCTTTGCGTAACAGTTGTGCGGATGCTTTGTGATTTGGAAAATAGAATCCCGGTTTAAATTGCATCAGGTATCCTTTGCTTCCCGCCTTCAGGGTAAGTTGATGCACTTGTCCTGGACGCATAAAGAAAACAGAATTGTCAGAGACAACGTAGGAATTAAAATCTATGTCATGAATCCCTTTCCCTTTTTTCAGTACCAAAATAAAGAAATAATCATGTCTGTGAAGTTCCTGAACCATACTTTTCCCGGCACACAAATCTCCAACATCCCGAATGCTGAAGGATCCTGAGAAGTCAGGTTCGTTTTGGAGTGTATGAATACGCCTGACAGGAATGATTTTCATTTTATTTTTTTGCAGAAGAAAGAGGACATTATTTTTCTGTCCTGTTGTTTTTCAATGTTTAGATGTACCCTGTACAGACAAGTGTTTCGGAACAGTATTTGTCATGAAATTACACGGTTGTTCGTTGAAAGAGCCATTGCAGGACTATTTTCGAAAATTATTCCTCAAAATCAAGATTCACCGGTTCTTTGTTTGGCTTATCGTTTCCTTTTTGATCACCTGTCAGGGGAATTGAAATATCGACTATTTCAAAGTTTAATTTGTCAAACCAGATTTGACCGGTGCCGGCAAGCAAAGCGCCGTATGCAATGTTTGAAGCGTTGGAAGAAACATCTAAGACAATTTCATATTTTTTCCAATCCGTGGTTCCTTTTACCGGCCGGTCATGCATGTTGTCAAATGCAAGTGGTTTCTTTGAGTTTGCTTCGTCAACACGCAACCATAGCCCTGCTTTTTCTTCAACATCTTTGGATTTTACATACCCGCTCATGCGAATTCTTTTTCCCAGAAACTTGTCAGGCAGACAATTCTGCATCAGAGTTCCAAAACCATTAATTTTATCCACATTCGATTTTATGGTTGCCGCAGTGTGACCATCCTGTCCGGCACCTTTGTCAATACCCATATCGTAACTTTTGAGTTCACTTCCTGCTTTGAACCAGCCTGCCGGCAGATCAAAAGAGAAAAATAGGGAAGTCACCACAATCAGCAACCTGCTTGTGAAACTTTTTATTGTTGTCATTGTTTAATATGTTAAGCTTTGGTTTACTCTTTTCGGTTGCCGGCTTCACCATCTTTAATGTTTTTTAAAGTTGATTTCCTGCAGGCAATTTCAGAGTGAAACTTCAGCCGGGCACGACAGGGAACGTACAGGGCTTGCGGCCAGGCCTTTGTTGTGCAATCGAAGGTACATTTTTTACAGGCTGACGGCAAACGGATGTGGGAATTGATTCACTGTTCGTCCAACGGTTTCTTGATATAATTTAGAATCTGTTTTCCGCGTTCAATTGCTTGAAGGATTTTCACTTGAACCATGACTTTAATCACTGGCAGAACTTTTCAGGTGAGTAAATGTTTGTTATTTTTGTTGTCAGGTTTAACAAAAAATAATCAACCGTTTTATGGAAAACAATATATCCCAGAGTAAATGCCCCTTCACAGGAGGAGCCCTTAAGCAAACTGCAGGCGGTGGAACAAGAAACCGTGACTGGTGGCCGAACCAGTTAAAATTAAACATTCTTCGCCAACACTCTTCCCTTACCAATCCAATGGACAAGGATTTCAACTACGCGAAAGAGTTCAAGTCTCTCGACCTGAATGCCGTGAAGAAAGACATTGTGGATCTGA
>DAORHY010000075.1:0-12157 GCA_035438225.1 Bacteroidia bacterium | reverse complement strand
GTCTGACGATCGATTTTCCAATTCCATTTGCTGCTCCGGTAACAATGGCGATTTTTATTTCTGACGTGTGATGCATGAGATAAGATGGATTGATCTGACAGTATCTGGTTATTGCATATTCAATGCTAACCGTTCGATTTATTGGGGCCAAAATATAGATTATAATCTTCTTGTGTATTGATATTAATCAGTACAGACGGATCATCAGTTGGGAAATTATATCTGCTAAAAATTTGCAATACATCACGCAAGGTTTGATTAAAATTTGTGAGTTTGAGCAGGTAGTCAATCACTTTTTCCGTGATGAGGATTGGATGCCCGCCTTTGTTGTTGTAGACGGGTGTAATGTAATCAGCAAGTGAACGGTTTTTAACCAGGTTTTCAAGCAATGATGGAGTGACAAAGGGATTGTCTATGTTCTGAACAAAGCAATAGCGATTGTCCGTCAGTTGCCGCAGGCCGCATTGCAGGGAATACAACCTTCCGCGTTCAGGATAATTGTTAACAACGTATCGGCCGGAAATTTGATGACTTTTCGCGCATTCATTTTCCATTTTGGGGTTGATTACAACTTGGATTATATGAATACCAGCTTCTGAATAAATTCGGATGATATGTTCAATGAAATTTTCATTCTTTGAAAATTTTAAAAATGCCTTCGGAATAAATTGCAAACGTTCCGATTGACCGGCCGAAAGAAGAATGCATGCTGTAGAAGATTCCAAGATCGAATTAGGGTTTTTATGCTTTGGAAAAATTACAATATTTATTTAGAACAAATATGAATTGTAAATAAGCTAATAATAATTAGTTGAATACATGATAGAGGTCAGTAATATAAATACTGTATTGCATCTTAAATAGATATCCAGGTCATATGAAGATCTGTTTAAAATCAGGAATATTGTATATCGAAGTTTCTCATAGATTATTTCAATAAGTTTTACTAAAATATCTTCCTCATGAAGTCGGCAGCTGAAAATCTGATTCAAAGGATTGAAGAATGTAAAGATCTCGCTTTTGATTTACATTTCAATGAGGCAAAGAAATGGAAACAAGGTGCCGATAACCGTTTGCTGGTAGGTTATCTTCCAATTTATATACCCAGAGAAATTATCCACGCATCGAATGCATTGCCCGTGGGAATAATGGGTGTGGGTGACCGGAAACAAATTATCAAAGGCGATGCATATTATCAGTCCTACATTTGCCATTTGCCAAGAGGGATTATCGAGATGGCTCTTGATGATAACCTGAATGACTTTGACGGTTTTCTTTTTCCTGCGATCTGTGATTGCGTGAGAAATCTTTCCGGCATGTTCAAAATCGTCAGGAAGGGAAAATTTACACGCTATTTCGATTATCCACAGAATTTTGACAAACTGATTGGCGGTGTCTTTTACCGTGAGTTGCTGGAAACAGTCATGGATGACATGTACAAGTTGAATGGGGTCAAAGCCACGACAGAACAACTGAATCGCTCCATATCATTATACAACCTGAACCGCCAGCTGATCGAAAAAATATATGCGGTTCGCCAGGAATTTCCATGGCGAATTTCCGCCCTGGATGTTTATCATGTGCTGCGTGCAGGTTTGGTAATTCCGGTAGAACGCCACAATGAAATTTTGATGGATGTTGTGAATCTCATTGGAGTGGAAATGGGAGAACCGATGGATAATATCAAAGTTGTGATCTCCGGATCATTCTGTGAACAACCCCCCGTCGGACTCATAAAGTCGATTGAAATGGCGGGATGCTATATCGTCGATGATGATTTTATGTTGGGTTCACGGTGGATCGTCGGTGATATTGATGACACGTCAGATCAACCCCTGCAGCAATTGGTCAATGCTTTCCTGACTCAGAGTACATTTTCTTCCGCAATCTATGATGTGGATAATCCCAAAGGAAAACGCCTGGTTGATCTTGTTCAAAGAAGAAAAGCAGATGGTGTAATATTTTGTGCCGCCAGTTTCTGCGATCCTGCATTGTTGGATCGGCCGGATTTACAGAAAGCCTGTGATTCCGCCGGTATCAACCACATCAACTTCCAGTTTCACGAAAATACCGGCCAGTTCAAAGTGATCAAAGAGCAAGCAGGAACATTTTCTGATTCCATAAAACTCTGGGTTTAATTCCCGGAAAATTCGTTCAACGTCTAACCTTTAACCCGCACAACCATGGCAAGCCCACAGGAAGCTGTGAAAGAAAAGAGCATGATCATCCAAAAGGAGATGCTCGGCAACCTTTTTACAGAATTAAGCACTGCGAAAGAAAGGGGAAAGAAAGTCGTGTATACGTTCGTTCCCGGAAACCTTACGGAGTTAATTCTCGCGCTCGATATGCTGCCCGTTTATCCTGAAATCAATGCCCTGCAATCCGGCATGCGCAAAAAATCAGGGTCGTATATCAAAGATGCGGAAAAGATGGGATTTAGTGAAGATGTCTGCACTTATGTCAAATGCGACATTGGCATGATGCTAAGCGGAAACATCGGTCCAACCGGAGAAAAACTCCCTGATCCGGATATGTTGTTGCTGAGTTATACCGGATGTTTCACATTCATGAAGTGGTTCGAAAACCTCGAACGCCTGTATCCGGGCGTGGAAATCGCAATGCTCCACACTCCTTACCAGGAAGATGGGAAGATCACTCAGGACCAGGTGGATTATATGGTGAAACAAATGAGAGAAGACGTGATCCCGAAACTGGAAAAAGTTGCCGGTAAAAAACTGGATTACGACCGCCTCTCAGGCATGCTGAAAAAATCAGCGGAAGCTGAAGATTATTGGGCGAAGGTTTTGCAATCAGCAAAAAACACTCCCTCGCCGATTGATTCTTATTTCGCAGGTGTGTATTACATGGGGCCCTTGTTTTCTGCTTTCCGTGGAACAGATCAGGCCGTAGAATATTACAAGGAACTATACAATGAAGTTTCCGAACGGCTAAGGTTGGGACTTCATCCGATCAATCCCGAAGGTGAACTGAAAGAAGAACGTTTCCGCCTGGTTGTGGAAGGACCACCCAACTGGACCAACTTCCGTGAGTTCTGGAAAATATTTTATGATATGGGTGCGGTGATCGTTGCTTCTACTTACACCAAAGTGGGCGGACTGTATGATCTCGGTTTCCGTCATGATCCGGAAAATCCGCTGGAAAGCCTGGCGAAATATTGTATGGGATGTTACACAAATCTGAATCTCCCGCAACGGGTGGATTTGCTTGAATACTATATTAAGGAATACAAAGCAGATGGGTTCCTGATTAATTCCATCAAAAGCTGTAACAGTTTTTCCGCAGGGCAGTTGTTGATTATGCGTGAGATCGAACAACGTTGCGGTGTACCGGTTGGATTTATTGAAAGTGACCTCGTCGATCCGCGTTATTTCTCCTATGCCAATATCAAGAACAGGCTGGAGTCCTATTTCCAGATGCTCGAGCAACGAAAAGTAATTATGGCACAGGAGACCGGTGCCTGATTAACGTGTCGAAATACCACGACACACATTTGATTTTTTAATTTCTATTCAAATTGAAATGAAGAAATACTACCTCGGCGTTGATCTCGGATCAACCACATCCAAAGCGGTGATCATCAATGATAGTGACGAAATTATCGGGCGCGGCATCACCAATACCCGGGCAAATTATTCCGTCGCCGCTGATATTGCCCGCATGGAAGCCATTTACAATGCCCGCTTTTCTGTGTTGAAACGAAATCTTGAGAAGGAAATTGCACTCCGTCCGGAATACAAAAAGTACATCGATGATCTTGAGAATGTGTTCCAGTACGAGGAATTTAAAATTCGCCTTGATAAGCTGGGGGAAGAACTGCTCAAAACCTGTCAGACATATTTCAAAGGTGAAATGCAGACCTTCGTTCTTGAAAAACTGAGGGCTATCCGGAAAACAATTAAACCTAAAATTAAAAATGAATACATCTACGGGAACCTTGGCTCGAAGAACCAGTTCTTCCGGGATGTCGTTTCGGAAAAATATAATGAAGAAGTCAACAAGCTGGACAAATCGCTTTTTGAACCGATGATGACTGTCTGGGACAAGAGTATTACCCCCGCAGAAAATGAAGTGGTGAATTTTGATTTCAAATCGCTGATTCATCAGGCAATGGAAGTCTTGAAGGAGAAGTATGCGAACCTCCCGGATGCTCCGTCCAAAGCCCCGTTTGTGGATGGTAAAGCATTTGATGCAGAAATGTATTTGTTGAAAGGAGATTTTCAAAATGTCTCCGAATCACTTCGCGCTCACATCGATGAAGTTGCCGATCTCGAATTCAATATCGAGAATATGACCGGTACGGGCTACGGAAGGGCGCTGCTCCCGTTTCCGCAGGATTGCATTCGTTCGGAAATTTTGTGCCATGCGTTTGGCGCGCATGCGGTTTTCCCCGATACGCGTACAGTACTGGATATCGGCGGACAGGACACAAAAGCGATCCAGGTGGATAAATACGGTTTGGTGACGAGCTTCCAGATGAATGACCGATGTGCTGCCGGCTGCGGGCGCTACCTCGGTTACATTGCTGACGAGATGAGTATTTCACTCAATGAGCTGGGTCCGATGGCGATGAAAGCAGAAAAAGAAGTGACCATTTGCTCCACGTGCACTGTCTTTGCAGGTGCTGAATTGCGGGAGCTCACCAATCTCGGCGAAAAACGGGAAGATATCCTGGGCGGTTTGCACAAAGCAATTATCATGCGTGCCATGTCACTGATTGCACGATCCGGTGGTGTGTTTAACGAATTCACATTCACCGGCGGCGTTGCACGGAACCCGGCAGTGATTAAATACCTGGGACAACTGGTCAGGGAAAATTACGGGGATGGCATTAAAATAAATATTCACACCGATTCAATCTTCATGGGTGCTTTGGGTGGAGCCATGTTTGCACGAAGGAATATCAATGCTGACCTCCCGTCCAAATCGAAATCACCTGAAGTTTCTGTCGGATAATTATTTCAGATCATGGAAAACGCTGTATACACAATGGGAATTGACATCGGTAGCAATTTTATCAAACTTGTATTGATGAGGTATTCCGAAAATCCTGCCATTCTTGACAAGCAGACAGAGAAAATCCGCAAACGCAATCCCACTCAGGTAGCAGATGAGATGGTCCAGTCGATGATGGAGAAACACCAACTGAAATACGAAGACATTGCCTACCTCGCCTCTACTGGTGAGGGAGATCTGGTGCGAAGAAAACGCGGGCATTTTTACGGTATGACAACGCATGCACGCGGTGCAAATTTTCTGTTTCCGGACGCACGGACAGTGGTGGATCTCGGGGCCTTGTATGTCCGCGCCATCCGTATCCGCGAAGATGCCCGCGTGGAAGATTATAAAATGACAGGGCAATGTGCATCCGGTTCCGGGCAGTTCCTTGAAAATATTTCACGTTATCTCGGACTCTCTATCGAAGAAGTCGGTGATGTTTCCCTGGAAGGCGCACAACCGGAAGTCAGCTCTGGTATTTGTGCAGTATTGGCAGAAACGGATGTCATCAACATGGTGTCACGCGGTGTGACTACTCCCAACATCATCAAGGGCATTCATCTTTCCATCGGTTCCCGCATCATCAAGCTGCTGAGTTCATTAAAAGCGGAATCGCCAATTGTGCTTACGGGTGGAATGGCCCTGAATAAAGGAATGATCCAGGCAATCGATGAACTATTAAAAGAAGGCAGTAAAAAATTCATTATCCATGCACATCCTGATTCCATTTATGCCGGTGCGATTGGAGCGGCACTCTGGGGTGGATATCGGGATAAAAAATTAAAAGAGAAACAGGCAGTGGCAGTGTAAAAAAAAATCCCATGAAAGAGCTCAGATCTGATATTCAATTGGGAAATATCCTTCCGAATATCGCGGCTTTGCTGCAACGCAATGTAAAATTATTCAGAGACAGAATAGCGTTAAAGGAGAAACACAATGGAGTTTATGAGGGCATCACATGGGATGAATTGTATACGAATGTCCTGAAGATTGCTGCTAACCTGCGGCGCTTCGGATTCAGGGAAGGGGATAAGATGGTGATCTATTCTCCCAACCGTACGGAAATGCTGGAGATGGAGCTTGCGGTCATGGCTTCCGGAGGAATCTGCGTTCCCATCTTCGCTTATTTTTACAGGGATACGGCGGAATTGCTCATCAATCATTCGGATGCACGGTTTCTGTCAGTGGCCGGTGAATTGCAGCTGAGCCGGCTGAGCAGTAACATTCATGTTGATCATATTTTTGTTTTCGACGATGTGGAAACCAAATTTTTCCATCACCAGCATCCCTTCACGGATTTGTTATCAGACATTCCGGCTGATGCTTCCGTCTTCAAACTGGACGCTGGATCTGAAGATGTTTGCCTGAACATGTACACTTCCGGAACCATGGGTGTCCCGAAATGTGTGCAGCTCATGCACAAAAATATTTTATCCCAGCAGGCTGCATTGTCTCTCGTTTGGTCTATCAGTGAAAATGACCGTTTTCTTTCCTACCTGCCCTGGCATCACAGTTTTGGAGGCATCTTTGAATTGTTTACGGCTTTGTATAACGGAGCGACAATTTCGCTGGAGTCCGGTTATGGAAAAGATCCAAAAGAAATTCTTGAAAACTGGAAGGTAGTCCAACCGACGGTTTTTTTTAGTGTTCCAAAAGTGTACCAGTCGCTCGTTGATCTTACGCGGCACGACAAAACAGCTGAGGATCTTTTTTTCCATTCGCAACTGAAATTTGTTTTCACCGCGGCAGCAGCTTTGCCCAAAGCCCTTTCCGATGTATTCGAACAACGGAATATTCCGGTGATGGAAGGATGGGGCCTCACCGAAACGTCTCCATGTTGCACGCTCACGGATCCAAAAATAAAGCGCGAACAGGGTGTTGTCGGAAAGCCCTTACCGGGGGTGAACCTTCGCCTTGCGGAGGATGGAGAAATTCAGGTGAAAGGGCCGAATGTAATGAAGTGTTATTATAAAAATGAAGAGGCGAACAAAGGGATATTTACCGAAGATGGCTGGTTCTGTACCGGTGATATCGGTGAGTTCACTGAAAATGGATTGAAACTCATCACCCGCAAAGACCGTATTTTTAAATTATCGAACGGTGAAAAAGTTGTCCCGTCTGACCTGGAAAAGCTGATCGAAATTAAATGTCATTACATCTCCTTCGCTATGGTCGTTGGAAGCGGACAGGAATACCCCGTTGCAATTTTGTTTCCCAATAAAAAGTTACTCGATCGCCCCGACTATTTGCATACCCCGGAAGGAGGTTGTTTTTGTCCACGCAACCTCGAAGAACTGCGCAGATGCCTTCACAGTTGCCTGCATGATGCAAACTGTGCGATCGGACAAAAATTTGCACAGATTCGGGCAGCCATGATCATTGATGATGAGCTGTCGCTCGAGAAGGGCACACTGACTCCATCCATGAAAGTTGCTCCGAGAAATGTCGTAACTGCTTACAAAGCTCACCTTGAAAACCTTTACGGGGATGACAATCCTGTAGAGGAAGAAATTTACATCATCCGCCTGGATCAGTTGAAGGATACAGTCGGTCGAATATTCGCAACCTGACATGTACGAAATACGGATTACACAACTGCTGAAAAAAGTAATGGGCGATTATTTTCGCTCACTGGAAAATACAGACCGCAAAATCGCTTGGTGTACCAGTGTCGGACCGGCCGAACTGCTGCGTTCGTTTGGTTTTGAGGTGTATTTCCCTGAAAATCATGGTGCGTTGCTGGGTGCTACACGCACGGCAACGGATCTGATTCCGGAAGCGGGCAAGAAAGGATTCTCAAACCATATCTGCTCGTATACAACAAGTGATATCGGTTCTTTTCTGACTGGCCGCACTCCACTGCAGGCGCATTATGGTATGGCAGGGATTCCCAAACCGGATCTGATCGTATACAATACAAACCAGTGCAGGGAGGTGGAAGACTGGTTTAATTTCTATGCCGATTATTTCAAATGTCCGATTGCCGGTATTCATCCGCCACGGTATCTCAATGAAGTTACAAAAGCGGAAGTTGACCTGGTTGTAAATCAATTCAAGAGTATTCTTCCGGCTTGCGAACAGGCATCAGGCAATAAATTTGACATCGACTCCTTCCGGAATACGCTCCGCCTGAGCCGTGAAGCCACGGAATTGTGGCAACAAGTACTTCGTACCGCAAAAGCTTCACCGGCGCCCATTAGTTTCTTCGATGGTACAATCCACATGGGCCCCATCGTTGTGCTTCGTGGAACCGAGACAGCCAAGAAATACTATGAAACTTTGCTCACGGAACTGGAAGGAAATGTGCGCGATGGCGTCGGTATTCTTGAAAAAGAAATGTGCCGCCTGTTCTGGGATGGTATGCCCAACTGGGGGAAAAACCGCATGTTCTCGGATTTGTTCATTCAGAACAATACGAGTGTAGTGGCTTCGACGTATTGCAACAGCTGGATCTTCGATGACTTTGATGAAAATGATCCCTTCGAATCTTCGGCCTACGCCTACACACAGATTTTTATCAACCGGAGTGAAAAAGCAAAAAAGAAAATGCTGACACACTGGCTCAGCGAATTTTCCTGTGATGGAATTATTTATCATGATACTAAAACCTGTTTCAATAATTCCAATGCCAAATTTGGCTTGCCTCAACGGCTGAAAGAGCTGACCGGAGTACCGTATCTGGTTATCGAAGGAGACCTGTGTGACTTGCGCTTCTTTTCCGAAGGGCAAAGCATCACAAAAATCGAAACCTTTATTGAGCAACTGGAATCCACGAAAGTTAAAATCTGATCCCCATGACTGAATCACACATAGCATTGGCTGAACGAGTTGCCGTTGTCGGCCTTGGGCCGGTGGGATTAATACTTGCCATGCACCTGAAAGAAGCTGGCTGTACTGTGGCTGTTTGTGATAGTGATAAAGTGAAGGTGAACATGATCCGGAGAGAAGGAATTAAACTGGAAGGGGCGATTCAGAAACAGGCTTTCATCGATACCATCTATACGGATATTCATGATGTCCGTGAATTCAATCCTGCGATCATTTTTGTTTGTATCAAAGGATATTCAACTCCTGCATTTGTTGAACAAATTGTGAGTATGAACCTGGATTCGCAACTGTTTGTCAGTGCTCAAAACGGGATCGATGTTGAACAGATTTTTGCATCCGGAATCAGCGAAAGCAAAACCCTTCGCATGGTGATCAATTTCGCAGGTAACCTGGTCTCTCCAAATGTTGTAAAGGTGACATTTTTTAATCCGCCGAATTACATTGCCTCGCTTGACGATTCCAAAATTGAAGCGGCTCGTCAAATCAGCACGTGGTTCAATAGTATCAACCTGACCACCAAAGCGCTGACTTCATTTGAAATGCTGAAGCAGATATGGGAAAAAACAATTTTGAATTCTTCCCTTAGCGCCCTCTGTGGCATCGGCAAATTGACCATCAAGGAGGCGATGAATATGCCGGATACCGTTGAAATTATCGAACAAGTGATCGAAGAAGCGGTTGAAGTGGCAGAAGCGGAAAAAATAAAATTTGAAGACGAATTCATTCGTAAATGCTTGCGTTACCTGAAAAAAGCCGGCGATCACTTTCCGTCTCTTGCAGTGGACCTGATCAATAACCGTCCCACGGAAATTGATTTTATGAACGGAAAAATTGTTGAGTATGGAAGAAAGCACTACATCCGGACACCCATTAACCTCGCTTTTACGAATATGGTAAAAGCGATGACTGTCAGAAGTTCCAGTTCGTTTATGAAAACATTGGATCCCTCCATCATTGGCAAAAAATTCAGCGGCGCCCGGAAATCTAAAATTGAAAATGGTGTAGTTATCAAAGGAGAAAAATCAGGGAACGGGGATTTCTTCCTGGGCGTTGACCTGGGTTCTTCCTACACAAAATTTATTGTCCTGGACAGCGATTCGAAAATAGCGTTTAAACTGGCTTTAAAAACATTGAACCGCGACAAGATCGGTGTTCGTCATGTCTTGAGTGCAATCCGTTCGGAGTTTGATATTAAAGCGTGCTGCGCTACCGGATACGGCAGGAAGAGTTTTCCGGATGCGGATATAGTGAAAACAGAAATTAACTGCGCTGCTGCAGGCGTGGCACTTTTCGGAAAAGGGGAGATGAATATTATTGACATCGGAGGGGAAGATATTAAAGTGATTCATTGCGATACAAACAATCATGTAGAGAATTTTTATCTCAATGACAAATGTGCTGCCGGAACTGGTTCATTCATCACTGAAATCGCGGAACGGGCTGAAATCAATGTCAGCGAAATGAGTTTACTGGCCGCGCGCAGCAACAATAAAAATGAGCTGAATAGTTTCTGTACTGTGTTTGCCAAAACAGAAATTATGAAATGGCTGATCGAGGGAATGAGCATCGAAGATATTTCAAAGGGTGTCTATCTCTCCATAGCCAATCGTGTTGCAAAATTGCGCATCAAGCCCGGTGTTCCAGTGTATCTGGTCGGAGGAGTTGTTGCTTACCATCCCTACCTGATGGAGGTCCTCGAAAAGAAATTGAACGAAAAAGTTGAGACAATGGAGCATGCACAATTTATGTGTGCATTGGGTGCGGCCATCTTTGCCAGCCATCACTATACAGCGGTGGAAAAAGATACCGTAGCAGAACATAAAATCCTGTAATTGTGAAAGCATTTCATGACAAGAAGAAGGGAGTGGGATTTATTTACGAGGATATATACCTCGTCAATGGTTCACGAACTGCGTTTGGAAAGTATTGCGGAACCTTGTCAATGGTTTCTCCTACGGACCTGGGGATCTATGCAAGCCGTGCAGCGCTCCAAAAATCGAAAATTCTGCCGGAGGAGATTGACCAGGTCATCGTGGCGAATATCGGGCAAAGTTCCTGCGATGCATATTTTTTACCCAGGCATATTTCCTTGTATGCAGGAGTTCCAAAGGAAATTCCATCACTGATGGTACAACGCATTTGTGGTTCCGGATTCGAAACCATCATTACAGCGTCAGAACAAATAACATTGGGCAAGGCTGACACGGTCTTGTGTTGCGGCACGGAAAACATGTCCCTCGCACCAACCGTGAGCTTCGGAAATCGTATGGGATACCCATTGGGAAGGCCGGTTTTCAGGGACATGCTGTGGGAAGCCCTCGATGACACTGCGGCAGGATATCCGATGGGGTACACGGCTGAAAACGTAGCGCAGAAATATGGCATCTCAAGACTCGATGTGGACACGTTTGCCAAACTGTCTTCCGACAGGGCAATCGCAGCTAAAGAAAGCGGTTTTTTTAAAGATGAAATTTGTCCGGTCAGCTCTGCCGTTTTCGAAGTGGATGGACTGAAATCACGGAAAGTGGTGTTGCCCAGAGACGTCACAGCTTTTGATAGCGATGAACATACACGTCCGGCAACACTGGATGCACTCTCAAAATTACCGCCGGTGTTCAGTGAAGTGGGTGTATTGACCGCTGGAAATTCAAGTGGCATGGTCGATGGAGCAGCTGCTGTTGTAGTGGCAAACAAAGCCACCCTTGAGGCGAAAGCGTTGCATGCTCTTTCAAAAATTATCGCATCTGCAAGTTGCGGTGTAGATCCTAAAGAAATGGGCCTGGGCCCGGTTCCGGCGATACGCCTGTTACTCGAAATGACCGGGTTGAAGTTATCGGATATCGGATTGATTGAGATCAACGAAGCTTTTTCCGCGCAGTTTATCGGTTGTGAACGGGAATTAAACCTAAACCGGAATATCTGCAATGTCAATGGCGGCGCGATCGCACTCGGACATCCACTGGCGGCGACCGGAACACGCTTGTCGCTGACTATTTCCAGGGAAATGCAAAAGCGGAAAATTAACTATGGAATCGCCACGGCATGTATTGGTGGCGGTCAGGGTACTGCTATACTCTTTGAAAATTGTAATCTGTAACAAGATGTCAGAACTAAAAATATTTCAATGGCAAATGACCGAACCCGGCAAAGCGTTTAGTCTTGCTGAAAATCCGATACCCGAACTGAAAGAGGGAGAAGCCCTGGTTAAAATTGCCGGATGCGGAGTTTGCCACACTGACCTGAGCTTTTGGCATCAGGGAGTGCAGACAAAACATCCGTTACCATTGACACTTGGCCATGAAATTAGTGGAGT
>DAORHY010000074.1:0-12326 GCA_035438225.1 Bacteroidia bacterium | reverse complement strand
ACCAAAGTCACTATTGACATCGATGGCATTGCCTGTTACACAGGAACATGGCAGATCATCAAACTCACTAAATCCGTACTTGTGCTCGATACAGATTTTGACGGTAACGCAGGAATCCTTGAGAAAAATTTTCAGAAAAAATAAATACTTTCATGCAAACCTCCCTCCCGTCACCCGGAGGAGCAAAGGACGTAAAGATATTTCTTTGCGTCCTTTTCATTTTTCTAAAAATTCACACTTAGCGTGTCAACACGATGTAATCGTTAATCAGGGTTTTGAGAAATGGTACGGAATTGTCGTAGGCATTTGAAATCCCAAGATGCGTGCAGAGTGTTTCTGCCAGAAGATCTGCTGCTTCCCGGTGTGCGGTATTCGGATACAATTTCAACCGATCAAGAGTAGTTTTCACGAGCAACATATCCTTTTCCGTCATCTTCCTGACTTCCGGATAGCGCGGAGTATAATTTTCAATGGACTGTATCGACAAAATATTTTTCAGCTCCAGTCCGGACTTGTGGCGGATGCGGACAACGGTTGTATTGGCGAGCATATCCCCCAGGCGCTGAGCACGTGCCGTTGAACTCACGAGCAATGTTGCAATCGCTCCAAGTGAAAAATAAATATCCACCATGCGAAAGGCCCAGCGTATGAGGTAATCGGTAAAGCCAACTTCCGTTCCGTTCAGTTTCACAACCTGCAATCCCATTGCTTTTTTTCCGATGGATCGCCCATGGCTGATCATTTCAGATGCCGGTGTGTAAAATAAAAATATGGGGATGCTGACGAGGTAATCAGCGTAAGTGTCAAGAGCATCGGGCATGACGCCGAGGTAAATTAATCTCAAAAACACCATCCCGGCAACAATCACAATAAAATCAATGACGTAGGCAAAAATTCTGTCGCCCATTTCAGCCAGCGGGTATTCTATGGTGACATTCTGGGCTGTCGTGATATCGATGGTTTTCATGATCTTTCCGGGCCCTCCGCTTCGGGCATGAGAATATTGCTATTTTTACACAAGCTATCCTTGTCTATGCGCGAAACGGATTTCATTGAACAAAATAAGCAAAAATGGCTCGAACTCGAAGATCTCCTCAAAGAAGACAGAAAAGATCCGGATAAACTCAGCCGCTTGTTTGTACAGGTTACCGATGACCTGGCCTATTCCAGGACATTTTATCCCAACCGCACGGTAAGAGTTTACCTGAACACAATTGCCCAACAGGTTTTTTCGAGCATTTACAAAAACAGGAAGGAAAATAAAAAACGCTTTGTTCATTTCTGGAAAGAAGAACTTCCCCGCCTGGTCTTTGAATCCCGCAAGCAGCTGACGTTATCCCTCATCCTGTTTCTCGTTTCATTTATCATCGGCGCAGTTTCCACTGCTTACGACAGTCATTTCCCGAGAGTAATGCTGGGAGACGAATACGTTGAAATGACACTGGAGAATATTAAAAAAGGTGATCCGATGGCAGTCTACAAAAGAAGTGGCAGTTCGGAAATGTTCCTTGCAATTTCTCTGAACAATCTCAAAGTTGCCTTTATGGCATTTGTATTTGGGGCATTTTATATCCTGGGCACCGTATTCCTCGTTCTTTACAATGGAATCATGGTGGGCGCTTTTCAATATTTTTTTTATCAGCAGGGCTTCCTGCTTTCTTCATCGCTCACTATCTGGTTGCATGGAACATTGGAAATCTCGGGAATAATTCTCGGTGCAGGAGCGGGAATCACAATGGGGCAAGGCCTTGTGTTTCCCGGAACGTATTCGCGGTTACAGTCGTTTATGCTCAGCGCAAGGCGGGGGTTCAGGATTTTGCTCGGGGTTATACCAATCATCGTGCTCGCAGCTGTCATCGAAAGCTTCCTGACGCGATATACAGAAACACCGGATAGTGTCAAGGGCCTGTTAATTTTACTGAGTTTGATTGTAATCCTTGGTTATTTCGTCTGGTATCCGCTCATGAAATCGCGCAGGGGCTTTGCAGAAGAAGAAAAAGAAATTCTGCTGCCCGTAAACGAATCTTTCAGCATTGAAGTGACCGAAATCAGAAGTAACGGTGAAATTTTTCGCGATGTCTTCCTTTTCTTCAAAAAAGAATTCGGAAATATTTTCCGCTTTGCCTGGTGGCTGACCATTCCAACAGCGGCCCTGATCTTTTTTCTTCCACACGCCGGAAATATTTTCGGGGAGAATGAATTCAGGTACACCTACCGCGACTGGTTTTTCGCAACTCAATTCCTGAATTATTCAAAATTCCCATTTCTGATTTTCATAAACACTTTTTTCATGTCCCTCCTGTTTCTGAACACCATGCGGTTATTCAGAAAACACCTGAGTGTTGATCCGGCAATGATCGTACAGGAGAAGACTACCTTCCTGGTAGATTTCCTGAAAACCTATGCGATCCTTTTCATTTTTCACGCGGTCTATTTTATCAACGGCGGACTGCTTTTCCTTGTCTTTTTCATTACCGGACCCTTCCTGTTTACATGGCTTTCCACTGCCCTCCTGCTGAGGACCAATCTGGCGAAATCTTTTTCGATTTCCCTGCACAGTATCACTCTTTCAACAGGTAAATCCTATGGCCTGTTTTGTATCCTGTGCCTGGTCGGGCTCATCTGCTTTTTCCTTATTGATTCTCCCCTGGTTTATTTTTATTATGAAATCATCAACTGGAACCTGAACTTGGAATACACTGTTGTACAGCAAATCGTACTCTTCCTGATGATGTTCTCCTCCTACCTGATATTCGGCCTGGTAGTTCCCATCTTTCTCTGCGGATCCGGCCTGCTTTATTTTTCAATAAAAGAAATGGATGAAGCAAACGGGCTGAAGCATCGCATACTCCATTTTGCAGAACGCATGAACGAAGGGCGAATGCGATGAACAGGAAATTACTGTTGTTATTTTTCGGAATGCTGATGCAAGCTGTTCCCTTGCAGGGTGAAGCAGTCATCGTGATCGACTCGTCCGGAGTTGACAAGCATTCTTTTGACCGGGCAAAATGGGAAAGTCTCACCAGGGACATCGATTACTCAGATGAAAAACCAAGCTCCCCCGGCAAAAGCCATACCTGGAATTTTTCCCTTGGTCCCGAACTTGCAAAAACGATTCTCTTTACCGGTATTGCTGCCCTGTTGATATACCTCCTTTACAAGACCTTAAAAGGAAATTTTTCAGCACGCAATAAAAAGATCGGAAATAAATCCCGTGCTTTCGCTCTCCTTGAGGAAGAAAGCATTCACGAAATGGATCTTGAAAAAAGTTTCCGGCAAGCCTTGTCCGGACAAAATTATCGGGAAGCAATTCGCATCAAATACCTGATGGCGATCCGTGAGCTTTCAAAAAACAAACTCATTCTCTGGAAGAAAGACAAAACCAACCACGATTATCTGTCCGAAACATTTCATACTGCAGTCTATTCCTCTTTTGCTGACATTACCCTGCTGTTTGAACGCTTCTGGTACGGCGAGGCAGACCTGAACGAACAAAAATTCAACACGACTTTGCCGGTTTTCGATTCCTTTCTTTCTTCGCTGGCTTCTCAGATTCCCATTGTGCCTGCAATCACTGCAAACCTTTCAAACACCGGAACCTCCAATGAATAAGCGCCGGACATGGATAGTGGGAATTGCCGGCGCAGCTATGCTGATCCTGATTTTCTATGTTTACCGGAACAGACCTCCCCGTTACAACTGGTATGAATCTTATTTTATTGAAAGTAAGGAGCCCTACGGTGGATTTGTGACCGGAGAATTGTTGCGTACGTATTTTCCTCAAAAATCTTTTTCGGTTTCAAAAAAACCGCTGAATGAATTTTTTGATAAACACAAGTATACGGAGCCTGCCAATTATATTTTTATCGGCACCACATTTCCCTCCGACCCGGACCAATTGCATTCACTTCTGGAGTTTGTATCGGTGGGAAATACTGCATTTATTGCTTCCGGGTCTTGCCCGGCCGAACTTCTGGAAAATTTCTTTACTGATTCATGTGCAGGCGAATACATGTATTTTGAAGATCGCCATGATTCCTCCGTCAACATGCGCTTGTATTCCGCCAGCTTCCGGAATTTAAAAAGCGTTAAACTAAATTATCTTTTCCGGAACATTCCTTACACCTATTCCTGGTCCTACTTTGACAGTACATTTTTTTGCGCGGAGTCGCCGCAGCAGGAAGTGCTTGGAGAAATGAATGCCGGACAATTTAATTTCCTTCGTGCACGATATGGCACTGGTTCATTTTATATTTATACGACTCCGCTTGCATTGTCAAATCTTGCCATGAAAAACCCGGAGAATGCAGAATATGCCTCGAATCTCTTTTCCTGGCTGCAACCGGGAGATATTATCTGGGACGCGTATAACCAGCACGAAGGAAATCTCCGGTTCAATTCCGACCTGAACCTGAGCCAGAGTCCCCTGGGATACATTCTTTCACAAGACAGTCTGCGCTGGGCATGGTACATGGTGATTGCCATGACCATCCTGTATATGATCTTCTTCGGCAAAAGACAGCAACGGGTTATTCCCGTCCTGGAGCAAAACAAAAATACTTCCCTGGAATACATCCGGACGGTCGGACAACTGTATTACCAGGAGCGCAACCACAAAGTGATTTGTATGCACAAAATGAAATTGTTCCTGGCATTTTTACGAAACCGGTATTTCATCAATGCCCATGCAGCAGGTGATGAAGTGATACGAAAGATTTCGGATAAGTCAAAGGTGCATGTCGATACTGTCCGGGAAATTTTTTCTCAATACAGTTGGATCGACAAGAACCCGGAAACTACCGATCAAATGCTTATTGATTTTCACCAACAGATAGAGAATTTTTATAAAACCTGTAAATAAAATGGAAGAGAACACACCGAATCCTGATTTCCGGATCCCTGAATCGGGCTCACCACTTCAACGTGCAGCGCTGTCGCTGAAATCCGAGATTCAGAAAGTTATTGTCGGGCAGAATGAAACCATCGACCTGATGCTGGCAGGAATGCTGAGTGGCGGCCACATTCTGCTGGAAGGGGTTCCGGGAATAGCGAAAACATTGATGGCCAAATTACTGGCGAAGACCTTATCGGTTGGTTTTTCCCGGATCCAGTTTACTCCGGATATGATGCCCACGGATGTTATCGGAACCTCCGTCTTCAACCTGAAGACTTCAGAATTTGTCTTTAACCGAGGACCGGTTTTCTCGAACATCGTGCTGATTGACGAAATCAACCGTTCCCCGGCAAAGACACAGGCAGCATTGTTCGAAGTGATGGAAGAACGGCAGGTTACAGTTGACGGAGTCACCCACCCGCTGGCTTTCCCCTTCTTTGTGATCGCAACTCAAAATCCGATTGAACAGGAAGGAACATACAAATTGCCGGAGGCTCAACTTGACAGGTTTATTTTCCGGATCAAACTGCATTATCCTGCGCTGGAGGAAGAGCGACAGATTCTGCGCCGTTTCAGCGACGACTTTTCCATGTCGGCCATCAATGCCGTGCAACCGGTGATGTCGAAAGAGGAGCTGGCACACAGCCGTTCACTGATTGAAAAAATTCACATCAAGAATGAGCTCATTGATTATATCGCGAACATTGTACATGCAACACGAAACAACGCAGACCTTTTTCTCGGTGCCTCCCCAAGGGCATCCATGGCAATACTCAAAACAGCGAAAGCACTGGCTGCGATCGCCGGGCGAGACTTTGTTACTCCGGAGGATATCCAACGTGTCGCTTACCCCGTATTAAATCACAGGATCCTATTGACTCCGGAAAGAGAAATGGAAGGACTGATTCCCGAAGACATCATCAAAGGTATCATCCAAAGCTTAGACGTACCGCGGTGACACTGGCATTGAAAAACCTGTTCCTGACAACGCGTTTCTTCCTTTCCGGAGGAGGAATTGTTCTTTGGTTCGTTTTTGGATTCGCATTTCCCGCCTTATTCATTCTTGCAAAAATAATTTTCGTTGCATGGCTCATTCTATTCTTTGCTGATCTGTACATCCTTTTTCGATCGGGAACCGAACTTGCAGCAAATCGTACAACACCGACGATGATGTCTCTTGGCGATGAAAACGAGATTCGTATTGAAATCGTCAACCGCTCGCAAATACCGTTGAGGGCAAGGATCCTCGACGAACTGCCGGTCCAGTTTCAGAAACGTGATTTTGAAATGTCACTTCCATTGAATGCCGGTGAACACAAAATTCTGTTGTATCGCCTGCAGCCTGTTCGCCGTGGTGAATTTATTTTCGGTAACATCAACATTTATTTCCGGAACAACATCGGACTGGCTTCACGCAGACTGGTCATCAAACAACAGAAAAATGTACCCGTCTTTCCATCTGTCCTGCAGATGAAATCGATGGAACTGAGGGCATTTTCAAAAATTTCCACCATCCAGGGAATCAAACGGCTAAGGCGACTGGGGCACAGTTACGAGTTTGAGCAAATCAAAAACTACGTCGCCGGCGACGACTACCGGAGTATCAACTGGAAAGCCACCAGCCGGAAATCGGATCTGATGGTCAACCAGTACGAGGATGAAAGAGCGCAACAAATTTATTCGCTCATTGATAAGAGCCGGAGTATGCGCATGCCATTTGGTGGCATGAGTCTGCTGGATTATGCCATCAACACAAGCCTGGTCATTTCCAATATCGCACTGCGCAAGCAGGACAAAGCAGGGCTGATTACTTTTTCGGAAAAAATGGAAACCCTGCTCCCTGCCGAACGAAACCGGAGCCAGTTGAGAAAAATCCTGGAATCACTTTACAAACAAAAGGAAAGCCAGTCGGAAGCGAATTTCGAACTGATGTATTCGACTGTACGGAATGCTGTCCGGGGAAGAAGCCTGTTGTTTCTTTACACAAATTTTGAAAGCCAGTATTCACTGGAACGTGTGCTTCCCATTCTGCGAAAACTCAATCGTCTGCATTTGCTGGTAGTCGTTTTTTTTGAAAACACAGAAATTGAAGAATTCAGCATGCAGCCTGCAAGCACTATCCGCGACATCTATTTCAGGACCATCGCGCAGAAATTCTCAGCTGAGAAAATTCAGATCACCCAGCAACTGAAGCAATACGGGATACAAAGTATTCTTACCGATCCAAAAGAACTCTCCATTCAAACGATCAATAAATACCTTGAGTTAAAAGCAAGGGGAATGATCTGATTATTTTTTTGTTACCAGAGTACCCGCTATCTGATCGTGCAAACCCTGTTTTTTATCAGACCAGATCACCATGAGATAACCGATTCCCAGGATGATCCCCGAAATAATTTTTGCAAAATAACGCCCTGTGGCTCTTCCAAAACTGATGCGTTCGCCGTTCATGTCACACACTTTCAGCCCCATGGCACGTTTCCCAATGGTAGCCATTCGTTCAGAACTCTCCATGAGAGCAAAATACAGGTAATTAATGCCGACAATGACAATGTACATCAGCACCAGGGAGCCAACGGACTCGGTGGTAAGAGCCTGTGAAGTAACCATGGCGATCCCGATAAAAGCGGCAGAGATGATTGCATTTACAATCCATAAAAGTATGGAATCAATGATCAGGGCTACCAAACGGTCGCCGAAACCGGCATATTTCAATTGTGCTTTTTCAACCTGAACAGTATCTAAAATCTGGTCCATTTTTTTAAAGATTAAGGGTTAGAGGGTTAATATTATCAAATATTCCGAAACCAACCAAAAGCAACAATCTCATTTTTAAAAATTAGATTAACGAATTTCCCGTTTTTCATCAAAATGCATCCTTTATTTACCAAATCAACTCAGGTTTTCGAAAAAAATGAAAAATACATGTATTCGATTTGGTGATGCCGCTGATTCAATTTCGTAAACGTGTGAAGAACGGTACAACAGGATTCGAAAGAGATGTATAAAAGTGTCCGCAGGACGATCATTTTTGACAACAATTCGTCAGCAGGCTCTGGTTTGACAGGTATTAATTTTACAAAATTCTTACCTTGCAGTCAAACAAAAAACACTATGAAAAAAACCTTATTCCTTTCCGCAGCCATCCTGATGGCGATGATCCTACCGGGAAAAATTTCCGCACAACTGGTGTTGCCACAACCAAGTCCCAAAGCAAGCGTGATGCAGGCAGTCGGGCTGACCGATATCACTATCGATTACAGTTGTCCGGGAGTAAAAGGGCGCACCATCTGGGGCGAACTCGTTCCTTATGATCAACTTTGGCGCACCGGAGCCAATTCAGCAACCAAAATCACGTTCAGCAAGGATGTGAAAATCGGCGAAACGGCTGTGCCTAAAGGCAGTTATTCAATCTTTACCATTCCGGGCAAAACGTCCTGGACTTTTATCCTCAATAAAAATGCAACGGCATCTGCTGACGAATACAAAAAAGAGGAAGACCTGCTGCGCATGACAGTTACACCGGAAGCGATTCCGATGCGTGAACGCATGGCTTTCATCTTCTCTGATTTCAGCGATGACAATGTAAAAATCAACCTGGAATGGGAAAAAGTACGCATCACCATTCCCGTTGCAACCGGCACCAGCGAACAGGCGATGGCCAATATCAAAAACAGCACGGAAAGCACCTGGAGAATATATAATTCTGCTGCCCGCTACATGATGGATACCAAAAAAGATTACGATGCAGGACTAAAGTATGTTGACCAATCCCTCCTGCTTGGCAATGAATGGTACAACAACTGGACAAAAGCACAGCTTCTTGCCGCTAAGAACAACTACAAGGAAGCTGTTGAATATGCAAAGAAGGCAAAAGAACTTGGCGACAAAAATGTTGACGGTTTCTTCTTTAAACCACAGGTAGAAAAAGCCCTTATTGACTGGCCTGCAAAAGTAAAATAAGCATTGGCGATTTGCCGGGAATGCGCCTGAAGGAAGATTCTTCAGGCGCATTTTTTATGTTTCATTCACCCGAACAGGACTGACGCCCGATAGAATCAGTGAAATGAAAACAACGGCAGCACATCCGATGAGGTTGAGCCAGAGGAAAGCCGTTAGTTCTATCCAGAAACAATACAGGACCACCGCTTCCGCAACCAGGGCAGCATAGAATACAAATGCTCCTTTTACCCTTTTAAAATAAAATGCAACTACAAAAATGCCAAGTATCGTTCCGTAAAACAGGGAGCCCAGTTTATTGACCGCTTCAATGAGGCTTCCCATCTGATTTGCAAACATGGCCACCAGGATTGCGTAAATACCCCAGAGAACCGTCGTGATTCGCGAAACAACGAGGTAATGCCGGTCGCTTCCCTCCTGTTTAAACATCCGTTTGTAGATATCCACAACAGTTGTTGAAGCCAATGCATTCAGTTCAGAGGAAGTGGATGACATCGAAGCAGAAAAGATCACTGCAATCAGCAATCCGATAAGACCGGCGGGAAGGAATCGCATGACGAAGGAAAGAAAAACATAATTCGTGTCATTCGTTTCGGCGGTTTCATCATTTTTCTTCATCAGTTTTTTCACCTCCGAATGCAGGGATGTCATCTCCGTTTGTTTGCTTGTGGCCAGAACGCCAAAGGCAGCACTTTTTTCTTCATCTCCCGATTTAATTGCCTGTATTAATCCGTCCAGGTAAACTTGTTTTTCTTTGAAAACCTGTTCGTTTTTTGCTACAAGGGCTTTGTATTCCGGTGCCAGAAGGCTGTTGTTTATTTTTTCTACTTCCACATTATTAAAGTGAAGTGGTGGCTGATGAAACTGATAGAAGACAAATAACAGTGCGCCGATCAGGAGAATGCTGAATTGCATCGGAATCTTGATCACGCCATTAAACAACAAACCCAACCGGCTTTGCCCGATGGACTTTCCGCTCAGGTAGCGTCCAACCTGCGATTGGTCCGTACCGAAATACGAAAGCATTAGAAACAATCCGCCAATTAATCCTGACCACACGTTGTACTGGTTCTTGAGATCGAATTTAAAATCAATGACATTCAGTTTCCCCATTTTACCTGCAACCTTTAAAGATTCTGAAAATGAAAGATTCTCCGGCAGCAGGTAGACGATCATGATTGCCGCCATCAACATACCGATAAAGATCACGGCCATTTGTTGCATCTGGGTAATACTTACTGCCTTGGTTCCACCGGCAACAGTATAGATCACAACCAATCCACCCATGAATAAATTCGTGTAATAGATATTCCACCCGAGAATTGAGGAAAGTATAATGGAAGGAGCATAGATCGTAAGTCCGCATGCAAGTCCACGCTGTACGAGGAATAAAAATGCCGTCAGTGCCCGTGTCTTCAGATCGAATCTCTTTTCCAGGAATTCATATGCCGTATATACATTCAGCCGGTGGAAAATCGGAACGAAGGTGACACATAAAATCACCATGGCTATTGGCAAACCAAAATAGAATTGCACAAATCGCATTCCATCCATGTAAGCCTGCCCCGGTGCAGAAAGAAATGTGATGGCACTCGCCTGTGTAGCCATGATTGAAATTCCAACCACGTACCATGGCATTGTTCTGTCGGCCAACAGGAAGTCGTCAATATTCTTCTCTCCACGGCTTTTCCACACACCGTAAACCACGATGAAAAGCAATGTGCCTACGAGAACTATCCAGTCGATGCTACTCATGAAAACCAGATCATAAAAATGTAAAACAAGAGAATGACAAGCACCAGGTTGACCAGCACGGCAATATACATCCTGCGCCAGGTAGAAAAGAAAGGAGGACGTTCCTGATCAGACATCAGCAAGAATGTTAATGTTTGTACACATACCAAATTAAAATTCAGAGAATCCGGAATCGAAAATTTCTATTGTTTCTTTTTCCCTACAGACAGCAGGTTCACCATCAAGCGATAAGCTCCCGGAACACCGGCAGGCAATTCACGGAAGAAAGCAAGCCCGGTGTAAATGAATTGCCCTTTGCCGTAATCAGCTACAATAAGGCTTCCCTCTGCGGCTTTTTCTCCGGGATCATTCATGGACAACAGCGCTTTGTATTGTTTGTCCAGTTCTCCGGCAAAATAGATTCCTCTCTCCTGCACCCACCCTTTGAAATCTTCGTCTGAAATTGTATTCGGATAATTGAATATTGCATGTGCAGTATCGAGGATGGTAATTTTTGCATTCTCATCGGTAACCCTGTCACGTGTAATTTTGAAAGGGTACGGCCCAATTTCAGCTTTCAATGTACTCAGAAAATTATTGGTATTGTATTGTACCAGTAAAGTGCCGCCGCATTTTACATAGTCCATCAACCGGGGCTGATACACCGGGATACGTTCATTCGTATTGTATGCACGTATGCCTGTGATGATCACATCGTAATCCTGAAGACGGCCATTGGTAAGCGTTGCATCATCGAGTACGCGGACGTCATATCCAAGCTGATTCAGGCATTCCGGAATTTTATCGCCTGCTCCGGAAATATAACCGATATGCAAGGGAAGCGTTGTCACCGGAAAATGAATGAGTTTAATTTCACAATCCCTGACCAGGGTTTGCACCGGGATATGGTCATAGTTCAGGTGTTCCAGGGATTTGCTGTATTGAACACCGCCGGTTTCAACAATCGGTTGAATCTGAATTTCTGAAATTTTTCCCGGAGGCTGAACCGTAAACTCCGCTTCTGCTTCATCGTCTTTCGAGATCAGGTGAAAAGGAAAAACCTGAGGGGTACAGAGCCATCCGGAAGGCAGTGGCAATCGCAATTCACCCTGCACGTTGGGAATACCTGCTTTGAGCTTCAGCCGTACCGTACGCAGCGCTTGTCCGCCGAAAACAAATACTTTCTCATCAGGAATAATACTTACCGGAGGAATGATCTCAAGCGGACGATACAGCTCGCCTTTTACCGGGTCTACCCACTTATAGATTACCGGCCTGTTGATGATCAGCTCCTCATTCTTCCATTTCACCCGAAAAGTTGCAGCAATTTCGGGTGCGTTTTCCGGGATACCAATTTGCTTCCGGTCGTGAACAGTGAATATTCCGGAACCGTGTTTCTCATTCAGCCAATATGGATTTGAATAGGGAATGTTTTGGGGCACGAGGATCGTATCCACGACATTCACAAGAGCATTTGTCTGTAACGCTGTATTCACCACTGTATCCCTTTCATGAAAGCGCACCGTGGTTAAGAAAAAAGGAAGATCTGTTCTGTTGATAACAGAGGCAGTAACCTTCAGTTTTTCTCCCGGCGTAACTGAATAATTATCAGCGAAAGCCTCCACAAAAAATCCTCCGCAGGAAAGGATGAGCTCATCAATTTCATTGACTTTCATTTTGCTCCAGTAGTCATCTTGGATTTCGGAGATTATCTTTTTACGCAAACCGAACAAAGCCG
>DAORHY010000073.1:0-12364 GCA_035438225.1 Bacteroidia bacterium | reverse complement strand
GAAGCGTCCGGCGACGGCGAAGGAACATTCACCATCCCGGTTGTGAACGAAGATGGTTCAGCCAATGATATTCCTGTCGAAGCAAGAGATTACTGGCAGTATTACAAAGGCGACTTCGGTGCTACGGAAGAAGCAATTCAGGATGGCGGATGGGTTCGTCTCCGGGAGCTTTCCCTTGGCTATGTGATCAATAAAGTGAAATATTTCCGGAGTATCGAATTGTCAGTTTCTGCCCGCAATCTTTGGCTGAGTACTGATTATACAGGTGTTGACCCGGAAACAAGTCTCACTGGAGCAGGTTCAAACTATACCGGTATTGACTGGTTTGTGATGCCGAATACAAAGTCGTATTCTGTTGGTTTGAAAGTCACACTTTAATTCATTCACGTAGAAAAAAAAACACCATGAAAAGAAACATAAATATCATTTTAGCCCTTTCATTCCTGTTGTTTTCAACAGGATGTGAAAAATATGTCTCCCAGGACGACAGGGATCCGAACAATCCCACGAATGCGACACTACAAACTCTGTTACCGGTTGTTGAAGTTTCTGTTTTCGCAACACACACAGGGCAAATGTCCCGTACCAGCGGAATCTGGGCGCAGCATTTTACGGGAACTCAATTTCAATTTGTCGAATACGGCCGTTATTCCCTTTCTGAAAACGATGTTCAAAATGACTGGAACACACTCTACACTTCCGGAATCGCGAATGCGAATGAAGTGATCAGCAAAGGCACCACCGAAGGTTCACCTTACTATGTAGGAGTGGGCAAAATCCTGAAGTGTATGTTGCTGGGTCTCGCCACTGATTTCTGGGGTGATATTCCTGAAAAGGAAGCAGGATTGGGTGTTGAGAATTTAACTCCTCATTACGATGCGCAACAAGTAGTAATTGCTGATATCCAGACTATGTTATCTGAGGCAATTGCTTCTCTCAAGCTTGACATCTCTGTTAACAATGGTGTGTTTCCCACAAGTGATGATTTCATTCACGGTGGCGATGCATCAAAGTGGATTCGTACCGCCTGGATTTTAAAAGCCCGTTATGCAAACCGTTTGAGTAAACGTGATGCAGCCGGCTCCGCAACTGCTGCTCTGCAATACATTGACAACGCAATTGCTGACGGACTTTCCGGAAACAGCGATGATGCAAATGCAATTTTTGAAGAAGCAGGAGGATCTGCATTGAATCAGTGGTATGCTTTCGAACAGGATCGTGCCGGTTATATTAAAACCTGTGCTACACTGATCGACACAATGAATGCTTTGAGTGATCCCCGTCTTCCCTTCTATTGCGCACCGGATACCGGAGGTGCTTTTTCGGGTACGCCGATCGATTCCGAAGATCAAAATTCTTCATCCATTGGTTCATACTTTGCCGGACCATCTTCCCCTATTCCTTTGATCACCTTTGCGGAAGCAAAATTCATCGAAGCAGAAGCAGCGCTGCGTGCAGGAAATAATGGCCGCGCTCAGACTGCCTACACAGAAGCACTCACAGCAGCACTCAACCGTTACGATGGTATTGACGCTGCAGCGGTAACTGCTTACATTACTGCGAATGGTACATTAGGATCCAATCCACTCGGCCAGATAATGTTTCAGAAATGGATTTCCAGTTACACACAGACTGAAGCATGGTCAGACTGGCGCCGTACAAATTTGCCTGCTCTGTCTCCGAATCCGGTTGGAATTCTTCCCACCATTCCGGTTCGCTACCCGACAGAACAGAACGAACGTCTTTACAACCCGAATGCAGTGGTTGTATCAAACCTGACCAGCAATGTCTGGTGGGCCCAATAAACCGATTTGATTGAACCAACAAAAAAAGCTGTCACATAATGTGACAGCTTTTTTTGTTGGTTCAAATTACGGAAGCATGAACGCCGGCCCTTAAATAGTATTTATTATGTTAAGGCTGGCGCAAACGGGTAGATCGCTAAAAATCCTAAATTTTATTTTCCCCATTCTTTGTGTTCCAGCATAGGAACAAAACGGAAATTTTTAAGTTCATGCTTTTCAACTGTAGTTTCGGAGGTTCTTAAGACAGTTGTCATTACCTGGATTTCTCCGGCACCAACGGGTATTACCATGGAGCCACCTACTTTCAATTGTTTAATCAATTCTTCCGGAACCAAGGGTGCACCGCAGGTTACCAGTATTTTATCAAATGGTGCATAGGAAGGTAAACCTTTGTAACCATCGCCATAAAATAGCTTTGGTGAGTATCCGATTGCCGGTAAAAACTCCTTTGTTTTATCGAATAATTCCTTTTGCCTTTCGATGGAAAAAACCTTCGCCCCCATTTCAATCAATATACATGTCTGATAACCGCTTCCTGTGCCTATTTCAAGGACCTTATCCCCTTTCATGAGGTGTAACAGTGAAGTCTGGTAAGCGACGGTAAAAGGCTGTGAAATTGTCTGTCCGGCGCCTATCTTAAACGCCTGATCGGTGTAAGCCTGGTTTAGAAACGCTTTTTCCAAAAACAGATGACGTGGGACTTTCAGCATCGCCTCGAGTACACGCTCGTCATCAATCCCCTTTGCCCGAATGCTGTCTATCAACTGTTTACGCATTCCCTGATGTTTGAAATTATCCTCGTACTTCATCGTTATCCTTCGAATTATCAGGCGCAAAGAAACCTCCAAAAACAATCTGATTTCGCAATTTTTAAGTTTAATATCAACAAAAATGCGTTCACATTGGATTACATATTCCTTTTCTACCGCCCCGGAATTTGTTAATTTCGCACCGCAATTCACATTATCGGATGAATGAAATGGTGAAAATAGGGGTAATCGGAGCAGGTCATTTGGGTAAAATTCACCTTCGTCTCCTGAAGGAAATCGCCAATGTTCAATTGATCGGTTTTTATGATCATCATGCCGAACAGGCGAAAGCCGTATCTACAGAACTGGGCATCCGGTCATTTTCTACGGCAGAAGAGTTGATTGAACAGGCTGATGCTATCGATATTGTTACGCCAACTGTTGCCCACTTTGATTATGCCGTAAAAGCATTGCGAAAATCCAAACATATTTTCATAGAAAAACCGGTGACACACACGGTCAACGAAGGAAAAAAACTCGTTGCATTGGTTCACGAAGCCGGCGTTAAAGCTCAGGTTGGTCATGTTGAAAGATTCAATCCAGCCTTTCTGGCTGCGCGAGATTTTCTTTTGCAGCCAATGTTCATTGAAACACACCGACTTGCTGAATTTAACCCGCGGGGAACCGATGTCTCTGTGGTGCATGATCTGATGATTCATGATATTGACATTGTGCTGAGTGTCGTTCGTTCCCCGGTAAAAAAAATAAGTGCAAGCGGAGTAGCTGTTGTCAGCGACACACCGGACATCGCCAATGCGCGAATTGAATTTGACAACGGATGCGTAGCCAATCTGACTGCCAGCAGAATCTCATTGAAGAATATGCGGAAGAGCCGGTTCTTTCAGCGTGATGCTTATATCTCCATCGATTTTCTAAAAAAGAAAACCGAAGTGGTCAGATTAAAAAATCTTGTGGGAGAAGCTGGTCCCCTGGATATCACCATCGATCTTGGGAAGAACAAAGGCTCGAAGATCATTTATTTTGATCAACCCAAGGTGGAAGAATCGAATGCTATTAAAATGGAGCTGGAATTGTTTGCCCGGAGTATTCTGGAAGATAAACCCACTTCTGTTCCGATTGAAGAAGGCTTCCTGGCTCTTCATGTTGCCCACCAGGTAATGGAGAAACTTAATTCTTCCCTCAACGTTTTCGCCTGATTGTATTGCACCTGTAAATGAACAAAGAACAGACCCGACTGAAATTTGCAGTGCTGATCATGGTTTCCGGCTGGATGACTATGCTGTCCTGTAATGTGATCAATCCGGCTGAACCTGTACCGGTCTATTTCCAAATTGATTCCATCCGTCTGAAAACAGAATACCTCACGCAAGGCAGTGCCACGGCTAAGATTCCGGACACGTGGGTTTTTGTTGACAATGAATATCTCGGCACTTATGGATTGCCTGTTACTTTTCCGGCTCTCGGGGAAGGCATTCACAAAATCAGCTTCCGTGCCGGAGTACAGGTCAATGGCATGGCAGAGAACCGTGCTGCCTATCCTCCTTTCGGTGTCTTTGATACCACCTTGAAATTTGAAGCCGGTGCTGTCGTACACCTCAATCCTTCTGTCGTTTATAAAAGCGGAACAGTTTTTAAACAAATTGAAGATTTTGACGACGGTAGTCTTTCGCTTATCTCCACTTCTTCAAGTATGGCGAGCCTGAATATCTCGCCGGTTGGCGATGCGAATGCGTATGAAAACAATTCGGGATTTGTTGTTCTTGATGACAATCATCCACAGTTCGAAGTTGCCAGCAGTGATACTTTTACTCTTCCGTATACGGTTCCTGTATATGTGGAGCTGAACTATAAAACAGACCATGAATTCACGCTCGGAGTTTTCGTAAGCGGCTCGAGTGTAATCCAATCCCCACTTGTAAATGTACGGCCAACAGCTACCTGGAAAAAAATCTATGTAAACATTTCACAATTGGGAGGTGTTCTTTCCGGGAATGTCTTCTATAAAATCTTTCTCAAAGGCGTGAAGAGTTCTTCCCAATCCACAGCGACGTTTTATTTTGACAACCTAAAAGTTCTTTATTGATGAATAAACGTACGCAAACAATTCTCTTTGTCCTTGCCGACTGGTTTGCTGCCGTACTGGCCTGGGGTGGTTTTTATGTCTATCGAAAACTCGTTATTGAATCACAGAAATTTGGTTACGATGTCTTCGCACTGGATAAAAAATTTTACCTCGGGATACTCCTAATTCCGGTATGTTGGGTCTTCATCTATGCAATTACAGGTGCTTACAGAAATGTTTTCAGAAAAAGCCGGTTGAAAGAACTCGGGCAAACTTTGTATTTGTCAGTCATCGGAGTTTTGATTATTTTCTTTTCACTGCTGCTGGATGACACTGTCATTTCATACAAGACCTATTACCATACTTTTTTCACACTTCTTACCTTGCATTTTGTTATTACAGCGACATTTCGTTTTGTGCTGTCCACTTCTGTTGTGCATAAAATTCACAGTAGAAGAATCGGATTCAATACGGTCATTATCGGCAGCAATACAAATGCGCTCAATCTGTTACAACAGATGAATTCAGAAAAGCAATCCGAAGGAAATAAGTTCATCGGTTTTGTGCATATTGACGGGAACAACGATCACTTGTTATCCACCCACTTGCCGAACCTTGGAGATATCCGCACGCTGCGCAACATTATTGAACAAAACAAGGTCGAAGAAGCCATCATTGCGCTCGAATCTTCAGAACATGAAAATATCGGAAAAGTGATTAATGAACTGGAAGGCCTGCCGGTAATTATCAAAATTATTCCGGATATGTATGATATCCTCTCCGGTTCTGTAAAAATGAATGCAATTTTTGGTGCTCCATTAATTGAAATTTCACCCGACCTGATGCCTGTCTGGCAACAATCTGTCAAACGGTTTCTGGATATTCTTTTGTCTCTTTTTGTCCTGATCTTTTTTTCTCCCTTATATATCTTCACGGCTCTCGGAGTTTTGTTTTCTTCACGCGGTCCGCTCTTTTACAGCCACGAGCGAATTGGATTGCATGGCAAACCGTTCAAAATTTACAAGTTCAGATCCATGGTTGCGGATGCTGAGAAGTCCGGACCGCAATTGTCCAGCACAGAAGACAAGCGAATTACAAAGTTCGGCAAATGGATGCGCAAAATAAGGCTGGATGAAATCCCGCAGTTCTACAACGTGCTGAAAGGTGATATGTCAATCGTCGGACCCCGACCGGAACGTCAGTATTTTATCGACCAGATCATGGTCCTGGCACCGCATTACCGCCACCTGCATAAAGTACGCCCGGGTATCACCAGTTGGGGCCAGGTAAAATTCGGATATGCTGAAAATGTCGATCAAATGGTCGAACGGCTGAAATACGATCTCATCTATATTGAAAATATGTCGCTGGCTGTTGATTTTAAAATTATGATTTACACGATGTTGATCATACTCAAACACAAAGGGAAATAAACAGATTCCGGGTTCGAAGTTCAAGCTATAAGACTGCCAGTTTATCTTTTGACTTCCGGTGTTGCATCACATTACCTTGAATAAATTCCTCTGAACGAAAGACATTAAAACCAATAACGACAATCCAGTAACGAATCACTCATCATTCTTCATCCCCCTTCTTCTTCATCAAAAAAAATCCATCCAAATGAAAAAAGTTTCAGTTATCGGAGCCGGCACAATGGGTAATGGTATTGCTCATGTTTTTGCGCAGTATGGATATTCGGTGAACCTGGTTGATGTATCAGCAGATGCATTGGCAAAAGCGATTTCAACCATTGGGAAAAACCTTGACCGGATGGTTGCTAAGGAAAAAATCAGTGCTGCTGATAAGGATGCCACACTAAAAAACATTGCGACATTCACATCGCTCGAAGAAGGTGTCAAAGGAAGAGATCTTGTCGTTGAAGCAGCAACAGAAAACATTGAATTAAAGTGCAAAATTTTCAGAGACCTTGATCGCTTTTCAGATGCAGGCACTATCCTTGCCAGCAATACTTCTTCCATCTCCATTACTAAAATTGCAGCACAGACACAAAGACCTGCGCAGGTAATCGGAATGCATTTTATGAATCCGGTACCGGTCATGAAACTCGTAGAAATTATCAGGGGGTACTCAACCTCTGATGAAATCACCAGGACTATTTTCGACATTTCAAAAAGTCTTGATAAAGTGCCTGTTGAGGTAAACGACTATCCCGGTTTTATTGCAAACAGGATTTTGATGCCGATGATCAATGAAGCAATCTATTCCCTGTACGAAGGGGTTGCCGGAGTATACGAAATTGACACCGTGATGAAATTAGGTATGGCTCATCCGATGGGACCATTGCAGCTGGCGGATTTTATCGGGCTCGACGTTTGCCTGAGTATTCTGAACGTGTTGCACGATGGATTTGGTAATCCAAAATATGCTCCGTGTCCGTTGCTTGTAAACATGGTTACTGCGGGACACCTGGGAGCAAAGTCCGGTAAAGGTTTTTATGAATATACAGGAGGAAACAAAGACCTTACAGTTGCAGAACGCTTTCGGTAATTCCCGAATTTAAAAAGTCAGCTGTCCGTTTTCTATTTGCTTCACAATCATTTCAATTGTTTTGTCCTCTCCTTCCGGATCGTATTCATCTTTCAGGTTGTGTCCGAATAATTTTGCCAGTCCCTGAGCAAAAAAAGCATTCAGGGAACCTTTCAGCTGCTTGATGAGTTCGTAGGAAGTATGTCCGGTTTCACGATCAATGAGCTTAATCAATACATTGCCCTGGTTGATGCTCAATTTTTTTATCTGTTCTTCAAAATCTTTCCTCACCTGTTCTTCCACGCCCTTCCGGTATTTCTTTTTTTCACGATCTGAGTCCATTGCTGCCATCACATTTTCCATCTGATTCAACTTCACTGCTGCAAGCCGGGCATAGGGATAAACTTTGATAACATTAAAACGCAACCGATAATAAGCCTGAAGATTTTTCAGATAGTCGGGATTATTAATGTCCGTTATGTTGACGCTTTGTAAATTGACAACGGGAATGGTGTCCTCGCCTTCAATGATGTATGGGAGGCGGTAACCTCCTGACTTTTCGTCTTTGGCAGGAGCCTGGGAAAAAGAAGAGAATGAACTGAAGCTTAAGAAAATAAAGAAATAAAAACCGTGGTGTCTTTTCATGAGTGCATACACTTCAATACCTGTGCCGAAAATACGGGAAAACAAAAGATAGTCAATTCTGATCACATTTCGATCCGTATTTTATTGACGATTCGACTTCCATTTTGAACCGGATGCAACAGACAGCAGATTTTTTACCGGAACACTGTGTTGCCGTAGAATTTTTACTGCCAGCATAGCAGCCAGTTCTATCTCATCGGTGTTATTGGTCTGCAGGAATTCCGTTTTAAAATGATTTTTCACAAAGTGCGTATCAAATTCACCGGAAACAAATGCATCGTGTTCCATAACGAAGCGACAAAATCCAAGAGTGGTACTGACACCGGTAATTCTGTAATCATCAATAGCACGGATCATTCTTTCGATGGCCTCTTTTCTGTCTTTTCCATAAACAATGAGCTTGGCAATAAGCGGGTCGTAATAAATCGGAATTTCCATACCTTCAGTATAGGCATCATCCACCCGCACCCCAGGACCCTGAGGAATGACATAAGTTTCAAGTTTGCCGATATCGGGAAGGAAATTATTTGCTGGATCTTCAGCACATACCCTGATTTCAATGGAATGTCCCAGAATTTTCAGATCTTCCTGTTTGAACGATAATGGCTCACCGTTTGCGATCCTGATTTGTTCCTTCACGAGGTCAAGGCCAGTGATATTCTCTGTCACAGGATGCTCCACCTGCAAGCGGGTGTTCATCTCCAGGAAATAGAAGTTCTTATTTTCATCCAGCAGAAATTCAACTGTGCCGGCACCAGCATACTGACAGGCTTTTGCAACCTGAACTGCACATTTTCCCATTTCAGATCTTAACTCCGGGGTTAAGACAGAAGAAGGAGCTTCCTCGACCACCTTTTGATGTCTGCGTTGAATACTGCATTCACTTTCAAACAAATGTACAATGTTCCCATGCAAATCCCCGAGTACCTGGATTTCAATATGTCTTGGTGACCCGACATAACGCTCGATAAAAACAGCACCGTCTCCGAATGAAGAAATAGCTTCACTGACGGCCAGTTTCATTTGCTCTTCAAATTCTTCTTTCCTGTTCACCACCCGCATTCCCTTTCCTCCTCCTCCGGCAGATGCTTTGATCAGAATCGGAAAACCGATTTTTACTGCAATGGATTTTGCTTCCTCTAGATCATCAATTGCCTTTGCAGTTCCAGGCACCAACGGAATGTTGTACTTCTCAGCCGTTGCTTTCGCGGCCAGTTTACTTCCCATCATGCGCATCGAATTCCCGTCGGGTCCGATAAATAGTAAGCCTGCTGCTTTTACCCGGTCTGCAAAGTCTGCATTTTCAGAAAGGAAGCCATAACCGGGATGAATCGCATCTGCTCCTGTTTTGGCAGCTGCTTCAAGTATCTTGTCCATGAGAAGATAGCTCTGGCTGGAGGCCGATCCACCGATATGTACCGCTTCATCCGCATAACGGACATGCAAAGCATTCCTGTCGGCATCGGAATAGACGGCGACAGTCAGGATGCCCATTTCCCGTGCAGAACGCATCACACGAATGGCAATTTCTCCACGGTTGGCAACCAGAATTTTCTTAATCATAGGATTCTGACTATTCAGTAAAGGTAGGAAGATTTTCCGTGCAGGATTTCTTCACGTTCCTCAAATATCCACAAGTATTTCCGCCAATAACTACCGCAGCAATAAGCACACTATGTGGTTGTTGCTTTCCAATTGCAGATTATCTTGTTGCCTGATAACCGATCAGCCGGTAAACGAGTTTTGCAAGTGTATATTCAGATAGAATTGTTCCTTCCATCGGAGCGCATTCAACCACATCGAATCCGACGACATTTTTTTCCCTGAAAACTCTTCTTAAAAAATCAAGTGTTTCCACCCAAAAGAGACCGTTTGGCTCTGCCGTTCCGACAGCGGGTATCACAGCAGGATCAAAACCGTCCGCGTCAATGGTCAGGTAGACAGTATTGCCCATTTTTGAAATAGCCTCCGACATCCATTCCGGATTTTTCCGGATCTGATGTGCATAAAAAGTATGGATGTTATCCGAAGCTTTGATTAAATCCGATTCTTCTTTGCACTGAGCACGAATTCCGATTTGCACCAGCGGAATTTCCAGGTCGTGGATTCTGGCCATTACCGATGCATGTGAAAAAGGATTATCATGGTATGCTGAACGCAAATCAGAGTGCGCATCAATTTGAACGACCGTAAGGTCCGGATATACCGCTGCATGAGCCTTTACAAACCCAAGTGTCACTGTATGTTCGGCACCAAGGGAGACAACGAACTTCCCATCCTTTATCAGGCGGCTTGTTTCCTGCCGGATGATTTCAATTGCGTCTGCATCCACCTTTTCACCAAAATCGATTGCCTCCATGGTGGCAATGCCGCACAGTTTATACGTTTCAGTATCGAGTTCCTCATCATAAAACTCAACGAAATGAGAGGCGGCAACAATTGCAGCCGGGCCTTTTGCACTTCCCTCGAGGTAAGAAGATGTATATTCATAAGGAACCTGTTGAATTACAAATTTCGAAGATTTGTATTCGCACAATGAAGGTTCCGGGACAGCCAGGAATGCTTCCCCATTTGGTATAGTTTTCATATGCAATACGGTTATTTTTTCAGGACTTCATTCACCAGATCAGCTGCTTCCTTTAACTGAATAGCCGAGAAAACTTTCAATCCTGATTCATCGATGATTTTTTTTGCTTCCTCTGCATTTGTACCCTGCAGTCTGACAATAATCGGAACAGGAATAGAGCCAATATTTTTATAGGCATCCACAATGCCCTGGGCGACACGGTCACATCTCACAATCCCTACGAAAATATTGACGAGGATTGCCTTCACATTTGCATCTTTTAAAATGATCCGGAAAGCCTGCTCCACGCGTGCGGCATTGGCGGTGCCACCGACATCCAGGAAGTTGGCCGGTTCACCCCCTGCCAATTTGATAATGTCCATTGTCGCCATGGCCAGCCCGGCGCCATTGACCATACAGCCCACGTTTCCGTCAAGTTTCACGTAATTGAGATTGTATTCTCCGGCTTCAACCTCGGTTGGATCTTCTTCAGTGACATCGCGCATTGCCGCATAATCGGGATGGCGGAACAAGGCATTCTCATCAAAACCCACTTTTGCATCGACAGCGATGATTTTATCGTCTGACGTTTTCAGCACCGGGTTGATTTCAAAAAGTGATGCATCAATCGTATCATAAGCCTTGTACAAAGAGGCAACAAACTTTGTCATTTGTTTAAATGCTTCACCGCTCAGTCCGAGGTTAAAGGCAATTTTCCTGGCCTGAAATCCCTGCATTCCGACTTTGGGATCGATCTCTTCTTTGAAAATTAAATGAGGGGTTTTTGCTGCTACTTCTTCAATATCCATCCCTCCTTCAGTAGAATACATAATAATATTTCTGCCCTTCTGCCTGTTCAGTAAAACACTGATATAAAATTCCTTTGTCGGAGATGCGCCAGGATAATAAACATCCTGAGCAACCAGCACTTTGCTTACTTTTTTTCCCTGCGGTCCGGTTTGCGGTGTTACCAGGTTCATTCCGATAATCGCAGAAGCTTTCTCCCTCACTTCATCGAGATTTTTAGCCAGTTTCACTCCACCGCCTTTTCCCCGCCCACCGGCATGGATCTGTGCCTTCACAACCCACCAGGAAGTACCTGTTGTCTTGTTGAGTTCCTTTGCTGCTTCAACAGCCTGTTCCGGGGTTTCTGCCACAATACCCTCCTGAATTCCGACACCAAATGACTTTAGAATGGATTTTCCCTGATATTCGTGAATGTTCATAATAATGAATTTAAGCTATTTATTGCGATTTTGCCGGACAAAAGTATCATTTTTTGCGTTCCTGCAGGGCTTAAAATTCACGAATTCATCACGATTTTTCAACGAGGCAGGTACCTTTCAATCAGTACCTGCTGGTGATGTCTTTCATGGACAATGATGAAAAATAAAATACTTTTCACACTCACAGGGGTTTGATTTGCTATTCCGGTGAATTGAAAGGCTTCTTCCCGAAGGTTTTTAAAAAATGATTCAGTCGCCTTGCGGATTGTTCTCCACTCTTCGAAAATATTTGAAATGCTCCTGATTGCAAAATCTGAATTGGGAATATACAAGTTTTCATCAAAACCTTCTATCGGTGTTGGATCCTTCCGAGCTATCCGGAGCGCCCTGTATGACATAATTCTTTCCGTATCACAGATGTGTCCAAACACTTCTTTCAACATCCACTTACCTTCCGCATAACGAATACTTCCCTGCACTTCGGTGATTGAAGAATAGAACAATTCAGAATCACGGGATTGGTTTTCCAATGCCTGTAACAGATCAGGTTCCCTGAGATAGTTTAAATAATTCTGATAATATGGTGACAACTCAGCCATCAATGGCGGTACAATCAGCATGGTAGGTAAATTTTTCAGTTTGTTTTAACCTGGGATTTATACCCCTTTCGAATCATCCGGACAGAAACCGAATCTGGATTCAACTTGCTTTCACGGATGAGCGGATCGAGTACAAACTTAAAGAGAAATCCATATCCGGACGTATTTTAATTTGTTAATTAATAGCAAATAAAATTAAGGTTT
>DAORHY010000072.1:0-12503 GCA_035438225.1 Bacteroidia bacterium | reverse complement strand
TGACTACAGGATACCGTTAAACAATACTGAAGTCTGGACATTGCGGAATCAAACGATGGTTGCACATCCGTTTCATATGCATGATGTTCAGTTTTTTGTATTGGATAGAAATGGGGTTCCTGTGCAACCCGTTGAAGCAGGATTTAAGGATGTGGTGTTGGTAGCTCCAAATGAAATTCTGAGACTCATTACAAAGTTTGAAGACTATGCTGACAGTACAATGCCCTACATGTATCATTGTCATATCCTCATGCACGAAGATGATGGGATGATGGGCCAGTTTGTGGTTGTGCCGAATACTACCAATGTCAGCGAGGTTGAAAGTGGGCTTTTGTTCTCAACTTATCCAAACCCTGTTTCGGATGTATTGCAATTGAACTTTGCGACAGAGGATGCTGGATTTGTTGAAGTCAATGATGTCCTTGGTAAGAAAATCCGGAGAGAAATTATTTCATCGGGGCAAAGAAATATTTCTTTCAATACTCTATCGTGGAAATCCGGAGTGTATTTTATCTCCCTGTTGAAGGGGAGTAAAACCGAGACAAGAAAAGTATTGATTCAGCATTACTGAAAACAATGGAGTGAAGTTTAATTTCTTTTCCAGATTTGTAAAGTGGCGATGGAAAATAAATTACCCAAGAATTGGTGTCACTCCCCGGTTTTTACCTCTTTTATCTCTGAAAAAATTTTCCATAGAGAGAACATCTTCCTTCATATTTCCGGTGGGGAAGAAGGGTAGTGAGAAAAAGACAGTCTTGCTTGGGTAGTCCATGGCCGCCATCACAATTGGAATTTTTGCTTTCAGGGCAATGTGATAAAAACCTGTTTTCCACTTGCTGACATTTTTTCGTGTCCCTTCCGGAGCAATGGCAATAATAAATTGTTCTTCCCGGTTAAAAATATCTGCTACCTGATCTACCAGATTGTGTGATCCTTTTCTGTCCACAGGAAAACCTCCGAGTTTCCTGAACAACCATCCAAAAGGAGGACGGAATAGTTCTTTTTTTCCCAGGAAATTGGATGGAAATTTCATGATGCTCCTCACTGCAAGCCCAAGAGGAAAGTCCCAGTTTGAAGTATGTGGAGCAACGATGATGATATATTTTTTAATATCGCGTGGAACATCTCCGTTGATCTTCCATCCTGATTGTTCGAAGAAAAATTTATACAAAAATCGCATAGGAGGAAAGGAGATTTTAGATGGTGATCTGGTTCTAAAGATAAAAAACTTTTAGCATAAGGTTGAAAAATGTGGCAAGAGAAAATCAGAGGTTTATCAAAACGTTTTATTAAGATTTTAGTAGCACCCATTCCCCCCAAAACCTTCAACCTAAATCCCAACTACTGCTTCTGCACACCTTTCTCCATCCATCGCCGCAGAAACAATTCCGCCCGCATAACCGGCGCCTTCGGCGCATGGGAAGAGGCCTTTTATTTCCGGGTGTTGTAATGTTTCTTTGTCACGGGGAATTCTTACCGGTGATGATGTCCTGGATTCAGTGGCAACAAGAACCGCTTCGTTGGTGAAATAGGATTTCATTTTCTTTCCGAAGTATTTCAAACCTTCGCGCAAAGCTGTGCTGACGTCTGCAGGAAGAATTAGATCCAGGGAAGCAGAGGTGATGCCGGGGATATACGAGCAGGCCGGCAGATTGGAAGAAATTTTCTTTTCGGTGAAATCGATCAGTCGCTGTGCTGGTGCCTTTAAATTTCCACCGCCGGCGGCGTATGCTTTTTTCTCGACTTCCTGCTGGTAGCGGAGTGCTGCAAGTGCACCGTGATTTTTATAGGAAAGAAAATCCTTTTCGCCCACACTTACCACCATGCCTGAATTGGCAAAAGGATTGTTTCTGCGGGAAGGAGACCATCCGTTCACTACAATCTCATTTTTATCTGTTGCTGCAGGTGCAATAATGCCTCCGGGACACATGCAGAAAGAATAAACACCCCGTTCATTTACCTGACAGGTGAGTGAGTAACTGGCAGGAGGGAGGAATGCGTTTCTTTTTGCGGTATGATATTGTACTTCATCTATGATGGATTGTGGATGCTCCACACGGACTCCAAGGGCAAAGGGCTTGGCTTCGATGCGGATATTTTTTTTATCCAGGAGTTCGTAAATATCACGGGCAGAATGTCCTGTTGCGAGTATCAGGGATTGGCAGGGCCATTGTTTTACTTCGCCGGTTGTTGTATCCTGTGTTTGAATTGATTTGATGGAAAGTTCCGAGATCTGGATGTCTGTGAGGCGTGTATTGAAATGAATCTCTCCGCCGGCTTTGAGAATTGTTCCACGAACTGCCTGTACAAGTTGGGGCAATTTATTTGTCCCGATGTGTGGATGCGCATCAATCATAATATCCGGATCTGCTCCGTGTAAAACGAGGATAGACAGGATTCGGTTGATGTCGCCGCGTTTTCCTGAACGGGTGTACAATTTGCCGTCCGAATAGGTCCCGGCACCGCCTTCACCGAAACAATAATTGGAGTCAGGGTTTACAACCCCTTCCTTGTTCAAGGCAGCCAGGTCTCGTCGTCGGCTGCGAACATCTTTTCCGCGTTCAATCACAACCGGTTTATACCCGAGTTCAATGAGCCGCAATGCGGCAAACATTCCTGCCGGACCAAAGCCGATGATATGCACGGAAGACGCTTTGCTGACATCCTTTTCAAAGTGAAAGGGATCCGGATCGTTTTTTTGAGGTGGCGGCAATTCATCAAGTGTAACTTCCGCCTGCATTCGGATTTTTACCTGGCGGGAACGCGCGTCAATCGAGCGCTTCAGGATGCGGATGTGAAGAATACGGGAGACCGGAACAGAAAGAAGCGATGAAGCCTGCTGCAACTGTTTGCCTTGGTCTGCTGCCTCTTCGGGGAGAAGGACGAGCTCAAGTTGCTTGATCATGGAGTTTGGATGATTGTCAGTTCATTCGGCAGGAAGGAATTATTCAAACAGAAAAGAAACCAGGAATATTTTTGAATTCAGTTTTTCAAGCGGACTGGCATAGCGGCTGTTGTCTTTTACCAGAAGGTTGTTCAGTCCGTTGAACATCTTGATCTCAGGACTGAATTTGAAATAGGTGAGATAAAAGTCAAACCCCATACCAATTTCATATCCGAAATCATAACGTTTCAATTTCACGATATCCTTGTCTTTGTCACGGACTTTCGCCTGGGAAACCATGTCGATAGAATAACGGGCACCTGCAATGACGTACATGCGGTAATTGTTCACACGCTTTGACTTGAATTTCAGATCTACCGGAAATTCAAGGTAAGACGATTCAACATTTTTTACTGTGGCTGCTCCGGTGGAATCCGGAAAGATAAACTGATAGTGAAGGTTTCTTTGAGCGAATGATAAGGAAGGAATAAATCGCAAGTCCCAATATTCGCCAAGCCTCAGGTTGCTTACAATTCCAAGGTTTAATCCGCTTACAGCCTCTGATTCTACAACATAGATTGAGTCACGTGTTTTGAAATCAGGCACGAGTTCAACCCGGAAGTCAGTAGAGTTGAGACCCAGCGTAAATCCGAAATGGATTGCCTGTTTATCGTATTTGGGCAGGTTGATCGGTATCCGGTTGTGCTGCGCAAAGGATTGATTCAAGGTCAAAAGACACAGCAGGATAAATACAGTCACACTGTACCGGGTTCTTCCATGGTAAATTTTCTTTCCCTGAATCATTCGTTGATTATTTCTCAGCAGTGTAAACTGTGGCAATACCCAATGTTAAAGGACGTATTGTTGGATTTCGGTAACCTGTTTTTTCAAGAATGTCTGTGAAATCCTTTCCATAGGGAAATACCGTCACTGATTCATGAAGGTAGGTATAGGCTGCTTTGTCTTTGGAGATCAGTTTCCCAAGCCAGGGGGTGATGCGGGTGGAATAGAAGTTGTACACTACCCGAATCAGGGCGGATTTGGGCTGAGAAAATTCGAGGACGACTAATCTTCCTCCCGGTTTTAATACCCTTCTCATTTCACTCAGGCCTTTTTCAAGGTTTTCAAAGTTCCGCACACCGAAACCAACGGTTATAGCGTCAAATTTATTGTCTTCAAAAATGAGCTTTTCGGAATCCACCTCCAGCAATTCGATTTTATCCTGTAGTTTTTTCCGTATCAGCTTCTTGCGGCCGATTTCAAGCATATCAGCAGAGATGTCAACACCAAAAATTTTAACAGGATTTAGACGTAATGCTGTTATGGCGAGATCACCGGTGCCGGTTGCTACATCCAGGATCAGCCCGGGCCGATACTTTTTCAGGGTATTGATTGCCTGCTTTCTCCAGTAGTGATCGATGCCGAAGGATAAAAAATGATTCAGGAAATCATATCTCCAGGCAATGTTGTTAAACATGCGGGCGACCTGCTGTTTTTTATTCAGCGATGAATCTTTGTACGGTGTAACGTGGCCCGCCATATCAGGATATTTTCAATCTTTTTGCCTCATCCAGCAAATGCTGTTTTTCGATTGGCACAACACCTACTTTTTCACATACCAGTCCGCCGGCAAGGTTTGCCAGGGAGGCGAGAAACTCAGGGCTTGTATGTAACGCCAGACACATGGCTGCAACACTGATGACTGTGTCACCGGCTCCTGAAACATCAGCGATATTCCGCAAGTGTGCAGGAATCAGTATTTCGGTGTCTTTGTTGTGAATCAACACACCACGGTCACTGAGGGTCACAAGTGCCGTTGCGATGTTGAATTCCGTGCACAGTTTTCTGACTGCATTTTGTATTTCCGGGAGGTTTCCTTTTTCAAGATCCAGTTTCATCCCTTCACGCAGTTCTTTCAAATTTGGCTTGAACAACGTAACATTTTTATAGTGACTAAAGTTTCGTTTTTTCGGATCAACAGCAACAGGAATACCCAGGTGCTTTGCTTTTTTCACAACCGATTCAATCAGTGATTTGTTAATCACTCCTTTGTCGTAATCTTCAAAAATGATAACATCGATATTTTTCCTGGAGAGAATATTTTCGATACGTGCAACGAGTTGTTTTCTTTCGAATGCTGATATATCTTCATTCCGTTCTTCATCCACTCTCAGCATCTGGTGGTTATTTCCGATCACACGGGTTTTTACTGTCGTCGGCCGGTCGTTACTGTGCAGAATTCCTTCCGAAGGCATATCTATTTGCTGCAAGAGTTCGATGAACAGTCTGCCATTTGCATCGTTCCCGATGACAGAACACAAAACCGGTGTTCCCCCAAGAGCCTGTATGTTGATGGCGACATTGGCGGCGCCACCGAGTCGGTTTTCTTTTTTGCTGATCGAAACAATAGGCACAGGCGCTTCCGGAGAGATGCGGTCGACTTTTCCCCAGAGATAAGCATCGATCATGACATCACCGATGATCAGCACATTGAGTTTGCTGAAAGCGGAAAAGATTTCGTTTATGTTGTTTTTATTTCGCACAAAATTATTTCAGAAGAGACAATGCATTACGGATTCGACGGACTGCTTCCACTAGTTTTTCATCGGATGCCGCATACGAGAAACGCACGCACCTTGGCTCGCCAAAAGCATCGCCGGTAACCAGGCTTACGTGGCCTTTGTGCAGCAGATACATGCACAGATCAGATGCATTTTTGATAACCTTCTCGCCGTCGGATTTGCCGAAGTACGACGAAACATCCGGGAAGAGATAGAACGCTCCTTTCGGTTCATTCAGGATGATACCGGGAATGTCTTTCATCAGCCCAAGGACCAGGTTCCTTCGGCGAAGGAAAGCGTCCCGCATCTCCAGTGTTGGATTATTGTTCATTGTTAAAGCAGCTTCAGCGGCTTTCTGTGCAATGGAAGAGGCAGCAGAAGTGAACTGACCCTGCATTTTGTCGCAAGCATCCGCAATAAATTTCGGAGCGCCGATGTAACCGATACGCCAGCCAGTCATGGCATATCCTTTCGAAACGCCATTGACGATGATCACACGGTCTTTGATGAAATCAAACTGTGCGATACTTTGGTGAACGTCTAAAAAGTTAATGTGTTCGTAAATCTCATCCGACAGGATGAAGATGCCCGGATGTTTTGCAAATATATCTGCAAGGGCTTTCAATTCATCCCGTGTGTAAACAGATCCGGTTGGGTTGCAGGGCGAAGAAAAGATGAATAGTTTGGTTTTCGGAGTAATCGCTGCTTCCAGTTGTGCAGGTGTAATTTTAAACTCGGAATCAATAGTTGTATGAATGGGAACCGTGGTTCCTTCCGCTAATTTGACAATCTCGATATAGCTCACCCAGTAAGGCAATGGGATGATGACTTCATCACCGGGATTCACGAGGCTGAGTACAACATTGGCAATGGATTGTTTTGCACCTGTGGAAACAACTACCTGTTCCGGAGAATAATCGAGATTATTTTCCCGTTTAAATTTTACCGAAATCGCCTTCCGCAATTCAGTGTATCCTGCAATGGGAGGATAAAAGGTAAAGCCATCATCGATTGCTTTCTTCGCAGCCTCGCAGATATGGTGCGGGGTCACAAAATCAGGTTCGCCAAGACTGAGATTAACGATATCTATTCCTTTCGCAGAAAGTTCCCGGCTCAGTTTTGACATTCCAATTGTCTGGCTTTCAGCCAATGATGTCACACGGCGGGACAAGGGATTATGTTCCATAATAAGGGTGCAAACCTACTAAGATTCCTGCTTAATACCCAATGAAAGGGCACAGGGTTTCACAGGTTTGGCATAGATGCTCCAGGTTTCATATTTTAGCCGAAATTAATCCACAGAAACATAGAATTTGCTGTCAAATCATCCGTTTTTAAGGAAATCCTGCAGATTTTTCCGGAATCAATTCCCGATTTGGCATATTTGACCTATGGCACGGATTTCGACTGACAGACCATGTGGAGGGTATTAATCATTATCTGCCAACCTGACGTTATTAATTTATTCATTCATGACAATACAAGATCCAAATATGCTGAATCCGCTTGATCTCTCGAACATTATTGATGACGATACAGAGTTTATACCTCTGCTTTCCCAGGAGGACGAGGACCAGATGAACCAGCAGGATATCCCGGATATTCTCTCGATTCTTCCTTTGCGAAATACTGTGCTTTTCCCGGGAGTTGTAATTCCGATTACTGTGGGAAGGGATAAATCCATCAACCTGATTAAAGACGCCTACAAAGGCGAAAAAATAATCGGTGTCGTCGCGCAGCGGGATGTGGGAATTGAAGATCCGAAATTTGAAGACCTGAATTCAGTAGGTACTGTTGCTCATGTTCTGAAAATGCTGCGCATGCCGGATGGAAATACAACGATCATTATCCAGGGCAAACGAAGATTTAAACTGGATCAATGTGTGCAAAACGAGCCGTATATCCGATGCACCGTGAAGGCATTTCCGGAAACGAAAGCAAGCACAACGGACAAGGAGTTTATGGCTGTTGTCGCTTCACTGAAAGACCTTGCTTTGCAAATCATTCAACAGAGTCCGAACATTCCTTCCGATGCAGCCTTTGCAATACGAAACATCGAGAGTCACACTTTCCTGATCAATTTTATTTCATCCAACAGCAACCTGGATGTTGGCAAGAAACAGGAATTACTCGAAATCGCCGATCACAAAGAACGGGCAACGCGTGTGCTGGAGCACCTGAGCAAGGAACTCCAGATGCTTGAGCTGAAGAACCAGATCCAAAGCAAAGTTCGCACAGACATAGACAAACAACAACGTGAATATTTCCTGAACCAACAGTTGAGGACCATCCAGGAAGAACTTGGAGGAAATTCTCCCGACCGGGAGGTTTCTGAAATCCGTGAACGGGGAAAGCTGAAAAAGTGGACAAAGGAGGTAGAAGAAGTTTTCAATAAAGAATGCGACCGCCTGTCGCGCATGAATCCTGCTGCAGCAGAATATTCAGTCCTGATCAATTATCTCGAATTGTTGCTGGATCTTCCCTGGAGTGAATATACCAACGACAACTTTGACCTGAAACATGCGCAAAAGATACTGGACAAAGACCATTATGGACTTGAAAAAGTAAAGGCGCGAATTCTTGAGTACCTTGCCGTGCTCAAGTTGAAACGAGACATGAAGTCTCCCATCATGTGCCTGTACGGACCTCCCGGAGTCGGAAAAACATCACTTGGAAAATCAATAGCCCGTGCACTTGGAAGAAAATATGTACGCATGTCATTGGGAGGTTTGCGGGATGAAGCGGAAATACGCGGGCACAGGAAAACATATATCGGGGCGATGCCTGGGCGAATTATACAGAATATTAAAAAAGCAAAATCGTCGAATCCTGTATTTGTACTGGATGAAATTGACAAGCTTGGAAATGATTTTCATGGCGATCCATCTTCCGCATTGCTGGAAGTTCTGGATCCGGAACAAAACAACACGTTTTATGACAACTATGTGGAGACTGATTACGATCTGTCGAATGTGTTGTTCATTGCCACAGCGAATTCACTGAGCCGTGTACAGCCTGCATTGCTCGACCGTCTGGAAATTATTGAAATCAACGGATACACGCTGGAAGAAAAAGTTCAGATTGCCATCAAGCACCTGATCCCAAAACAGCTGGATGCACATGGATTAAAAAAGGAACACGTTAAATTGTCACCGAAAATGATCGAATACATGATCGAGCGGTACACGCGTGAATCCGGTGTGCGGGGACTGGAAAAGAAAATCGCTGCGATCATCCGCGGGCAGGCCAAGTCAGTTGCCATGGAAGAAGCATACAATCCGATTATCGCAGAAGCAGATATTACACGCATTCTCGGAGCCCCGATTTTCCAACAGGATAAATACCAGGGGAATGAAGTGGCAGGTGTTGTCACCGGCCTTGCATGGACTTCTGTTGGCGGAGATATTTTGTTCGTGGAAGTGAGTCTGAGCAAAGGCAAAGGCCGCCTTACGATCACCGGAAACCTGGGTGATGTCATGAAAGAATCAGCCACGATTGCGATGGCCTATCTGAAGGCACATTCCGATCAGCTTACACTCGACCCTCGGGTTTTTGACCAATGGGATGTACATATACACGTACCAGAGGGTGCTACTCCAAAGGACGGCCCTTCAGCCGGTGTTACCATGCTGACAGCGCTTGCATCTGCATTTACCCAACGCAAAGTGAAGAATCACATGGCCATGACAGGAGAAATTACCCTCCGGGGAAGGGTGCTTCCTGTAGGAGGCATTAAAGAGAAAATCCTTGCCGCAAAAAGGGCCGGAATCAGGGATGTGATCTTGTCAGCAGACAATAAAAAGGACATTGAAGAAATACGCAAAGACTATATCAAAGATCTGCGTTTTCATTATGTCACTGAAATGATAGAAGTGATCCAGCTTGCTTTACTGAAAGAAAAGGTGAAAAAGGCAATCGATATCAGTTTTAATTCCGAAAAAACAAGTAAGGAACTACTCTGATGGTTCAATCAAAACAGAAAATCCCGGCAGAGTAATTTCCTCTGCCGGGATTTTTTTTTAGACGAATGTAAAGGGCACGGAACAGAATCAATCGTTGGCAATAACAAAGCGCTTCACAATCCGCTGGTCATTGATTTGCATTTCCAGGAAATAGATTCCGTTGCGAAGGTGCAAATCAGCGACAGGAATGGAAAATTCCTGACGGCCTTCAGAACGTGTTCCCAGATTTTGAGAATAGATCAGGTTGCCGGTAATTCCGGATAGTTGATATCCAATGTTGCTGCTTTCGCTCAGTTCAAAAATAAGATGGGCCTTATCCTGCACCGGATTCGGGAAAAGGCTGATGCTTTGTTCGTCCTTAATTCCGGCACCGGGTGTAATTCTGAATCCGGTATTCCAGCAGCCGTGAATGGGTGTGGCAGAAGCAGCAGCACCCGAATGTGTCAGGCCATACATATCTTCAATTGTTCGCAGGATATTGTGGTGATTGATTCCTGTTGAATAGTGTCCTTGAGCAACCATCTGACCTGAGAAAATTGTCGGGATCTGATTGTTGTGTCCGCTGTCGTCTTCATCGAAAGTCAGGATGAACAGGCTATTATGTGTCCTGGCCCATTGCACATACGGTTCCATGTATGTGTGATACCAGTTATCGCCTGCTGTGATGGCGCTGTTCCCTGTGCCATCGTGCATGCCGTTTGTCAGGTTGGGAACAACGAAGCTCACTGTGGGAAGGTTTGAATAGTTTGAAGGGAATGCTGTATAAGGTTGGTTCGTCGACGTACTGACCTGGTTAGTTCCGTTGCCCATCCAGTTTGCCACGGGATTGTGGCGGTGGACATATTCTCCGCTGGCTTCACCATCGTAACCAACACTCGGAAGTCCTTCGGAATAGGTGACGAATGTTTTCCCGGCATTTTGCAAAGCAGCAGCAAGATTCATGGAAGTGAAATGAGACGAAGGCATGGCGTTATTCGTCACCCCCTGATTTCCTCCGGCAAACAAGTGAAGGTAGTTCGGCTGGCTGGGGTGCGTGATACCATAGGATTCTGTAAAGTTGGCGCTCATAACGTCATTCGCAAGGGCAGTCATGTAGGGTGCTGCATTGTTGCCGATGATTTGCTGGTAAGCGTGATTTTCAAAAATACAGATGACGATATGGTCCGGCACTGGTAAGGAAGCACCACTGGATCCGGATGTGGTAAAATTTACAATTGAAGAATAGAGTCCGCTCGATGCATTGCAGACTGTCTGAACCTGAAATTCGTATTCACTGCTGATGCTTAATCCTGTGATCGTTTTGCTGTTTGTTGTAGACGATGCAGATGACCACGATGTTGTTCCGGTCCTTCTGTACTGAATAGTATAACTCAGCGCACCGCTCACGGCAGTCCAGTTGAGTGTTGCCCCTGTAGAAGTGATTGCAGATGCGTTCAGGCCGGTTGGAGTACCGCAGGATGTTCCGGAAGCAAGCGTTGTAAAGATTCCCGGAGAAGAATATGCACTCATCCCGCCACTGCAGACGGTTTGGACCTGGAATTCATACAACGACGAAGCAGATAATCCGGTTAAGCTTTTTGAGTTGCCGTTTGCAGACACTGTAGTCCATGCGCTGCCTGAATTCCGTACCCGGAACTGAATGTTATAACTGATCGCACTGCTTATTGCAGCCCAGCCAACTGTGCAGGATGTTGCTGTGATACTGGTTGAAGAGAAGTACGCAACATCCGGTACGTTACAGGGATTGGATAAAGTTGTGAAAATACCGGAAGCAGAAAATGCACTGCCTGAAGATGCACAATTTGTTTTCACCTGGAATTCATAGAGCGTTACCGGTAAAAGAGATGTGATGGTACACGAATTACCGGACGATGCCATCGCATCCCAGGAGGAGCCGCTATAGCGTACACGATACTGCACGGTGTATGAAACTGCGCCGGATACGGCAACCCATCCTACTGTACAGGAAGTTGAAGTGATATTGGTTGAAGAAAATAAATTAACATCCGGAACTGAGCAAGCAGTGGATAATGTGGAAAATGGCTTGGGTGATGAGTAGACCCCCAGTCCGCTGCTGCATTTTGTCTGTACCCGGAATTCATATGCAGTGGCGGCAGATAATCCCGTGAGATTAAGATTTGCACTGGTGGATGAAGCTGTTGTCCAGCTGCTGATCCCGGTTATTTTGTATTGAACATTATAAAAAACAGCTCCGGATACTGCTGTCCATTGTAAACGCGCTGTGTTCGTTCCGATGTTGGTTACCTGGAGTCCGGTTGGTTTGCCACAGCCAACGGAGAAGGAGGTAGCCGACCTTACCTTTTGTGTAACTTGTGCAAACAATCCGTATGACACCATGAAAAATGTCGCCAGCATCAAAGTTAATGCACGGTAGGAGGGCGCTGTGCTTTTAAACATGTTAAGTTTGAATTTGGAGTTGAATTGTGATGATCTTTGCGGGTATTCATGCCCCTGGCATTGTGAATTCCCTGCCTCTGATTCTCGCAGGCCTTTGTGGATAAGGCTTTCAGAGGATGTGTTTCTTCTACAAATGACAAGAAAGATTCTGGATGAAATCTGTTGGTAAAAAATTCAGGAATGTAAAAAAGAGTCGTTTTTTTATTAATTTAGAAAATAGTATCCGAAAAGCTTGATTTTATTGAGTTTTAAAAGTTCACTTTATTTATTAACTGTACTAAATTGATACAGAATACACCTTGAAATCAGTATTTTCTACTTGGCCGCGAGCTTGGATGTCATGCCCACGGAACTGGAGTTCTGGCGCAGCGCCAGTCGCCACATGCCACCAATACACAGGACCTAGGGCGCACCGACCGTGCGTAGAGGTGTTTCAACTACCGAAGAAGGAGAAAACATGAGAATTTGGACGAAGCTTGCCATTTCTGGACTGATCTCGCTGGTGCTGATGTCGACATCCGTTGCACAGGACCGCGTGACGCGCGACGAAGCAAAGGGGCTGACCGACCAGGCCATAAATCACAACAAGAAGGTTGGGCCCGAGAAGGCCTACAAAGACTTCACGACCGACAAGGCAACTTGGACGAAGAAGGACTTGTACATCATGGTGTTTGACAA
>DAORHY010000071.1:0-12526 GCA_035438225.1 Bacteroidia bacterium | reverse complement strand
ACGGTTTACATTGAATGGTTTCAATACGCTCATGATCCTCGACACAGTTCCATGCAGACCCCTGGATGAAAACCGCAAAGGTTTAAATCTGGGAGAAGGGGCAGGGTACATTGTACTTGCCTCCCGTGAAGCATTGAAAAAGTCAGGAAGGAACGCGTACTGCCGGTTGTCCGGATATCACAATGCAAACGATGCATTTCATCAGACGGCTTCATCACCCGAGGGAACAGGATCTTTTTTGGCCATGCAGGGTGCACTGTTAAAAAGCGGCATCCGGAAAGAAGAGATTGGGTATATCAATTTGCACGGCACCGGAACTCAAAATAACGATCTGTCGGAAGGTACAGCCCTAACCCGTTTGTTTGGCGATGCTTTGCCAAAGTTTAGCTCTACAAAAGCATTCACAGGCCATACGCTGGGTGCAAGCGGAGGAATCGAAGCGGTTTTTTCAGTCATGTCTGTTGTGGAAGGATTGGTTTACCCCAACCTGAGGTTTGAAACGCCCATGAAAGAAGTTCCTTTACAACCGGTGACTGAATTTTCTGTCGATAAAACGATCCGTCATGTACTGTCGAATTCATTCGGCTTTGGCGGCAATTGCTCTTCACTGATTTTTTCAGCCTGTTGATGAAGAAGAAAGTTTACATACGCTCATCCGGGATTATTTCTCCTCAGGCTACGTACGGGGAAAATGCAACATTGGAAATTCCCCGCGTCCATGAAGGGGACAGGATGCACTGTATCGAACCGGATTACAGGAATATCCTCGATCCGAAGTTAATCCGCAGGATGAGCAGGATCATCCGCATGGGAGCAGCCGCTGCATTGGAGTGTATGACCAAGTCGGGACTGAAAGAACCGGATGCAATCATCACCGGAACTGCCTACGGTTGCCTTGAAGATACCATTACCTTCCTGAATCGTATGGTGGAAAATAAAGAAGAAATGCTCACCCCAACTGCATTTATTCAATCGACGCACAATACAGTAGGATCACAGATTGCCTTGTTGTTGAAGTGCCACCGTTACAACAATACATTTGTTCACCGGGGCTTGTCTTTCGAACAGGCAATACAGGATGCTCTGCTTTTGTTGCAGGAAGAGGATACAAAAAATGTCCTTGTTGGAGGAATTGATGAATTGACGGATACCAGTCATGCAATTCTGAGACGTTTCGGTTTGTATCGGAGGGATGCGAAGAACACGGATCTGATTCCTAATCCTGGAAAAGGAACAATGGCCGGAGAAGGGGCAGGGTTTTTTCTCTTGTCTGCGGAAAAATCACCTCAGGATCTCGCTTCCCTCGATGAAATAAGGATGCTTTTCAATGCAGATGGAGAGTCGGATGTACTCGGGTGGATCCATTCCGTTCTGAAAGAACACCGGATTTCCCTGAACGATATCGATCTCATTCTCCTCGGTAAAAACGGAGATGAAAAGAATGACAGAACCTATTCTGCACTTGAATCAGCGATCGAAGGCAACACGAAAACGGTGTACTTTAAACATTTGTGCGGCGAGTTTCCGACAGCCACAGCTTTTGGTCTATGGATGGCTGCAAGCACGATTAGTAACAGCAGTATTCCATTTTCCGGAAATAAAGTTTTCGGTATGAATTCTCCGGAAAAGGTTTTAGTGTATAATTTTGGTCAAAACGGACATCATTCTTTGATGCTCCTTTCAGCATGCTAAATTTCAGAAATTCAAATATCCTGTTGCTGATTGCAGTCATTTCCATGATCGCTGTTCGCTCTGTGTATCCATTTTCATTGATATTTTTTATCCTTCCCTTTCTGATTTGGTCTGGACTTGTGTTTTACGGCTGTTACAGGATTGATTCGGAGTTTTTCATTCCGGTAAAATGCAAAGGTGAGGAGGATGAAAAATTAATGGCGCTGACATTTGATGACGGTCCTTCCGCGAAATTTACTCCGGCGATCCTGGATATCCTGAAAGCCATGAATGTTAAAGCAACTTTCTTTTGCATTGGCAGGAATATTGAAGGCAATGAAAATATCCTGAAACGCATGCATGCAGAAGGGCACACCATCGGCAATCACAGTTATTCTCACCATTTCTGGTTTGATCTGTTTTCTGTCAAAAAAATGACGGAAGACCTGCGTTTCCTCGATACCAAGGTCTTTGCCACTCTCAGTGTCACTCCACGCATGTTCAGGCCACCCTATGGTGTCACAAATCCCAATGTGCGGGATACGATCATCCGGAGTAATTATTTTCCGGTAGGTTGGAGTATCCGTTCAATGGATACTGTGGCGAAAGATTGCAACCTGCTGCAGAAAAAAGTTCGTTCCCGTTTTCATCCCGGTGCAGTCATCCTCTTTCACGATACAGGAAAGTGTACCCCAGCGGTTTTGCAGAACCTAATCACCGATGCGCAAAACCAGGGTTATCAATGGGTGAGGGTGGATCAGTTGTTTCAAATCAATCCCTATGTTTAAGAATCTGGTCATTGCATTTTTATTCCTGATTTCCATGGCGTTGCAAGCCCAGGTTCCTGCAGGCTATGCTCCGGTACAGGATCTTTCGCTATTCAGCACCAGGTTTACGGATGCTGCAAAGAAAACAAAATCGATTCGCAGTGATTTCATGCAGGAAAAAACGATGACCATGTTGTCGGAGAAGATAATTTCAAAAGGAAAATTTTCTTTCAAAAAGGAGAACAAGGTACGGATGGAATACATTACGCCGTTCCGTTACCTGATGATTATCAATGGAACCAAAGTGTATATACGGGATGGAAAAAAGGAAAGCACTATTTCGACAAGCAGCAACAAAATATTCCGGCAGGTCAGTCAGATTATGCTCGATTGTGTCAGTGGTACCGTTCTTTCGAACACGGATTTCTCAGTACGGGTTTTCGAGAACAAAACAAATTACCTGATCGAGATGACGCCTGTTTCCAGGGGAATGAAAGAGTTTTTTAAAACGATACAGGTCTATGCCGGTAAATCGGATTACAGTGTGGAAAAGGTGGATATGATCGAATTGTCGGGTGATTTTACAACCCTGAATTTTACCAATAAAGAAATTAACAGTGAGCTTCCGGACGCGGTTTTTACTCTTCAGTAGTTTCCTGGTCCTTGGAACCGGTTGTGCTTCTGAATTTAAAAGTCTCAGAAGCACACATGCCATTCCGTGCAATCTTGCACAATTCAGGCCTTCGATTGATTATGCGCTTTACGAGACTACCGTAGATGTAATTCATAAACACCTGAGCGGTTTAATGGCCGTGAAAACCATGCCCGATACAAGCATCCGTGCGGTATTTCAAAGTGAAATGGGATTGACATATTTTGATTTCGAATGGTCCCGAAACGGTAATTTCCATGCCCGGAATGTGATTGATAAAATGAATAAAAAAGCTGTAATTACAACATTGCGGAAGGATTTTGAACTGATGCTGATGATCGGGATGGATGCTGCGAAGGCAGAGGCATTTTCTGACGGATTCTTGTTATTTACAAGAATTCCAAAGGAGAACGAGTACATTTACGCCATTACGGATTCCGCCTGCATACAGTTGAGAAAAATGGAAATCGCCTCATCGCGGAAAGCGAAAGTAGAGTTGTACCTGTATGGCAATCGTGATATTCCCGATTCTGTTCTGATTGACCACAAACAATTTAAATTTACAATTTCTTTAAAACGTATTTTTCAATAATGCTGTCAGGATCGTTTTTTACAATCGGAAATTCTACCGTTGAAGGAGATAAGATGACCACACACTTCTATCTGAATCCTTCGCATGAAATATTTGCAGGACATTTCCCTGGAATGCCTGTTGTTCCGGGTGTATGCATGGTTGAAATGTTGAAGGAGGTGATGGAAGAAGTGATCGGGGTGAAGACAAAATTGAAAAAAGCAGGGAATATTAAATTTCTGCATGTACTTGATCCGAATGTTTACCCTGAAGTCATGGCAGAGTTAAAGGTTCAGGATGCTCAGGGGGACTATACTCTTTCTGCCAGAATATTTTTTAACGATATTATTTTTCTGAAAATGGATGCAGTTTTTTGTGCAGAAGTACACATTGCAAACTGATCGGCCGGATTGAATATTTCATTCTGTGAGTACACGGGAATCCGGAATTCTGTATTCTGTTTCTGGTTGTAACGAGAGCAAGGAGATAAAATACTTTTGTAGCTTTAACAAAGATTAACAGAAATGAATTCCTGATTGACTGGACATTTTTTAGTTTTACCTCAGTCAATACGGTTTTCATAACCGGTGTCCTTGGGAACAAGTTAAGTTCTCTTCAGCGTTCACTCTTTTTACAAACAGTCCTCACCATGATCCGAATATTCTGTATTCTTTTTCTCTTGATTGATCTGAAAGTTTATTGTACTGATACAACGAAGGTTTGTGTGGCATCAAGAATTGCATCCGCGCCAAAAATCGATGGGACATTAAATGAGTCATTTTGGACTGGCATCCATGCAGTTTCCGATTTTATCATGAATCGTCCCATAGAAGGAGGGAGCCCGACGCAACGCACAGAAGTAAAAATCGCTTATGATAACAAAGCAGTTTATGTTGGAGCCATGCTCTTTGACACACATCCCGATAGTATTTTGCATGAGCTTGGAAACAGGGATGACGGATTGAATGCAGATTATTTCCGTTTTGTAATTGATCCGTATAATCTTCGCCAGGATGCATTTGATTTCGGTGTGTATGCTTCCGGTGTGCAAACAGATGCAAAGTTTACCGATGTTACATTTAATGCTGTTTGGGAGAGTGCCGTGAAAATTAATAGCCAGGGATGGAGCGTGGAAATGCGAATTCCTTATTCTGCAATCCGCTTTCCTAAAAAAGATATCCAGGAATGGGCCTTTCAGGCTACCCGTAACATCCGAAGGAACCATGAATTTGATCAGTGGACACTGACACCTTCTACTGCTGCTAATGGATTGGTGTATTGGGGCCGTTTGACCGGAATTGAAAATATCCAGACACCACCGCGACTTTCCGTCACACCCTATGCTTCGGCCTATTTTGAACGTGCACCGGATTATTCTTCTGCCACTGAATACCATTATTCCAATTCCTTTTCCTATAACGTCGGTGCGGATCTGAAGTACGGTATCGACGACAGGTTCACCCTCGACATGACCCTGTTGCCTGATTTCGGACAAACTCAATCCGATAACAAAGTGAAAAACCTGAGTTACCGGGAAATTACCTACAATGAGAACAGGTCTTTCTTCAAGGAAGGCACTGACTTGTTTTCCAAAAACGCACTGTTTTATTCCCGGCGGATCGGGAAGACTCCGACATTTTTCTACAGTGTACTGGATTCACTTCAGGAAGGAGAATCGATTGAAGAAAATCCATCGCAGGCCAAACTGATCAATGCTTTCAAAATATCCGGGAGAAGTAATTCCGGACTGGGATTTGGATTGTTTAATGCAGTTACAAACAATATGTATGCAGAACTTCAGGGAAAGTCAGGTGTTGTGCGTAAAGTGCTGACAGAACCGCTCACAAACTACAATGTGTTGGTACTCGATCAGCAGGTAAATGACTTTTCTAATTTTTATTTTATCAATACCAATGTTACCCGTGATAAAAAATATACCAATGCAAATGTTACCGGCACCGGATTTACTTTTGCGGATAAAAAGAACAGGTGGGCCACGGACGGGAGTTTTGCGTTGAGCCAGATACTAGAAAAGAATCCTTCTGATCCCAATGTTTTTTCAACCACTTTCGGTCATAAATATTTTATTGGCGCCCGTAAAATAAGCGGGAAGTATCAGTTCGGTATCAGCAGGACATTTACAGGAAGCACATACAATCAGTTGGATATGGGTTATTATACTGTTCCGAATTATCAGAATACAAGAGGTTATTTTACTTTTTTATGGTTTAAACCCTGGAAAAAATGGCTGGAAGGAAATATGAATTTCAGCGTTGATTATTCTGAAAATCCGCAGACTAAAAAGCAGACCTTTTTCCAGCTGGCCATTGATGGGTATGCCAACAGGGTCAGTTACAATTCTTACTTCTTCGGTGGAGGGTATACGCCTCTTCGGGGATACGATTACAATGAACCGAGAATACCGGGACGTTTTCATAAAACGTTTAAAATATGGTATGCGTATGCCGGATTTAGTACGGATTACAGGAAAAAATTTGCGGTCGATTTCAATGTTAACCCCAGCAATTTCATTGGCAGATTTGTTGGGGAAGGGTATGTTATTAGTACAACGCTTCGTTATCGCTTCAATGATAAGTTTACCCTCAGACTGACCAACAGTTACAATTATGATCCTTATAACCTGGGAGTAGCGGATTATTCTAACCCCGATACAATTATTTACGGATTGCGTATCATGAATACCTACGAAAATGTTCTTTCTGGTAAGTACATATTTAAAAATGATATGGCTCTGACACTGAATGCAAGGCACTACTGGACCACGGGAAATTACCGGAAATACCTAACCCTGCTTGAAAATGGCGATCTCGTGGATAATCACGTTTATTCCATCAACAATGATTTCAACTACAATGTTTTCAATATTGATTTTGTGTACAGCTGGCAGTTTGCACCCGGAAGCAATCTTTCCATTGTTTATAAAAATGCGATCGAGACTCAAACGGATAAAATTACATCCGGCTTATTTGATGACTTTAAACGAACTGTCAGGGAGCCGCAGTCAAACAGCATTTCAATCAAGATCCTGTATTATCTTGATTACCTGTCGGTAAAACGCAAATCACATGCATGAACGTCTTGCCTGACATATACAATACATAAAAACGCCGGCGTTCAGCCGGCGTTTTTGTGTTTCATGTTAAGAGAAAAGGTTTAGCATTTTTTGTTTTCCAGGATGAAGAGAAAACCTGTGTGATTGATAGGTCAAAATTACATCCATGATCATGCGAAAGCTACGGTGAATTTGCTGAAGGGAATTTACCGGGACAAGTGGTCGTAAAACCTTTTCCTGTGGCGGATTTCAGACCATGTATTCGTTTTAAATGCATCATTAATTTACAGGGATTCTGTTCATTGCGAAGCATTTTTCCCTTATTCTTTGCAGCTATACTCTAACTGTTCATATTTTTTCCTTTTAATATTGCCGGTGATTGGTTTCATTGCAACTTAATTCATAAATCACAAATGAAGACTGAAGCAGTACATTGGGATAAAATCGCAAAAACATATGAAGATGAGATCTTTGATGTTTTCAGGTCAACAAAAAAAGGCAAACTGAAAAGCATTGTTCAGCAGTATGCCGGAAAAGGAAAGTTTGCCATAGATTTTGGATGTGGTACAGGTAAAGCATTGCCGTTATTATCGCCTTTGTTCTACAAAATATTGGCGGTCGATATCAGCCAGAAATGCCTCGATATTGCTAAAACAGCCGGTTATAAGAACGTGGAATTCGAAAGGGTTGATCTTGCAGCTAAGAAAAATAATATCCCAGCGGCAGATTTTGCGTTTTGCTGTAATGTGGCTATCGGAGATGACAACAAGAGAAATTTTTCCATTCTTTCAAACGTAGTGAAATCCCTGAAGAAAGGCGGTACAGCTGTCATTGTGATTCCTTCGCTGGAATCCGCTTCCTTTTCAGCCTGGCAAACGACCAAAGTATATGAAAGCGAAGGTGTGAAAATGAAGGATATTCCGGTCGCGGAGTTCGATCATCTGACTCCGGCTCACCACGAACGAATTCAGGAAGGGATATTTTTTATTGACGGTCATCCGACGAAACATTATCTGTTTGCGGAACTCTTTTCTTTTTTTAATACCGGAAATTATAAAGTTCAGAATATCGACCGTTTGGAATACAACTGGGATACCGAAATCACTAATCCGCCCAAATGGTTGCGTGATCCATATCCGTGGGATTGGGTCGTGGAAGTGAAACGGGTGAAATGAAGGATTGTCTGGTTTTTACAGATCTCACATTTTTATAAACCTGACCACTTTCCCATTGGACAGAGTAATCAGGTAGATTCCATTGGGGAAAGTGCTGACGTCCATGGAAAATATATTCGTATCAATTTTTCTTGTTTGAAGGGTTCTTCCGGAAAGATCACGGATTGCTAACTGATGACCCAAATCGCTCTCAGTTGATTGGATGTACAACTTATCCTTGACCGGGTTGGGATAGATGCTGATGAATGATTCAGCGTTCAATTCTTCGGTGGAGACAGCCGCTGAGCGTAAATCAAAATACAATTCAGGGAATGCAGAAATAGTCTCCATCCAGATGACTCCTGCATCTCCTCCAATGGAATACACGGAAGGATAAGTGGACGCATCCGAACACTGAGGGTTGAAGTCGTTAAAAAACTCTACTCCGCTGAAGTTGGTCGGTGACAGTGTTGTTACTGAAGTGAACATCATTTGTGCCTGTGGAGGAAGACCTTCGGAGTGATAGACCAGGAACATACCTGCATCCACAGCATTCACAAAAGGCGTGATGTCAAAACATCCGGTGGTATTGGCCGCACTGACAGGTACGACAGTTTCGGCACCAAAGCTCGCACCATCATCGGTGCTAAGCATATATTTAAGTGTGGGTCCTTCAGAAAAAACAAACCAAACCAGGCCATTGATGACAACAGTAGCAAACTGAGAACGGTTAGGCCCTGCAGCGACCAGGTCCTGGAAAGTACTGGAAGTAAGGTTTCCGGGAACGGATTCGTAATAGATCGCTGAGCGAATGATCGAAGTAGCAGTATCCGCTAAAACCGGGCCGTAATAATTCAGGATCAGAGTGGTTCCGCCCAGGGAGATCCTTGGATGCGCACCATTGCCGGTAACAAGAGCAGTGCTGCCAGTCCACGTAGAACCTCCATCGGTACTCGAATAACGGTGAATATTGTTGTCACCTGCATCATCAGTATACAAATAAATCGCATTTCCATTTGGAGAAGCTGCAAGATCGAAATCTTCTATTGTTACAGTTGTGAATGGAGTAGTGTTCGTTGATTGAAGGTTGTAAAAGAATAAATCTGATCCAATCTGGTAAGCGCAATAAACGGAATCGGTGCCGGTAACAACCAGTTTGGATTTATTCACCATCTGCCCGCTGCCCAGGTTGGTAACCGGAGTCCAGGAGAGGCCCATATCTGTTGATTGAAGGATATTCATTCCTCCCAAACCGGTAAATCCCACCGGGACGGAACAGTAAAGCGTTCCGGATGCAGTTGCAACCAAGGATGTTTTCCCTGTGGATTGAGGGGATACAAGGATGTCATTTCCCCAGGGGTAAACATTTAAATAAACGAAAATGGTCAGCAGTGTGAGTATAAGTTTTTTCATGACTTTGGTTTTAATGAAGAAGAAGTAAGAAACAATAGCGCTTGTTCGTATAAAGATAAAAATAAAAATAAGTTTTCCTTTGGGATTTGTGAATTTTAATGAAAAAATTCCGGAAAGAAAAATTTCACCTGCTGTGATTAACAACTGATTTGTCTGGCTCCCGGACTGTAATTATTTCCTTTTATCAATGGTGTCTGGCCTGGGATTATTTAAAATTTTCAAGAAATGCTCATTGGTGCGAATAGCCGGCATCGTGTATCACTTCAATGATACTTTTGATGGTTTTTGCAAATCGTTTTTAGCTCTTTCTGTATTTAGAAGTACACCTTTCCCTTTGGAAGAATTCTGTGAATGTATTTAGGGTAGCTTATCTTATCTTATCTTATGCAACTGTCTGGTATCTTTAGCCGGATGAAAATTATCCCCAAACCCAACAACCGGAAGCCTCTCTGTCAAGTCCTGAAATGACTTTGCCAAAGAAGCTGTTTCAGAAACTGATCGTTGACGCTTTTCGTTCCTGGTCGGGGGATAATTTTCTTCACGGATGATTACTTAACCTTCAGTATTGTGTTGTTTTCACGAGACGGAAGGTCTGCTTTGTTTCACCTGAAATCAGTTCAAGATAATACACGCCAGGTGCAATGTTTTCCCCGAAAGTGAATTCGGCGGGGACTTCAGTGTATGTCGCAACAATTTTTCCGGAGAGATCCAGGAGAAGAATGTGTGCCGGGTTTTCCGTGAAAGAATGCCGGAGTGTGAACCGGTCGGCACTGGGATTCGGAAATACAATAGCAGATCCTTCTGCCATCAGGACAGCAGCCTTTCTCAGGCCACCACCGGGTTGAGAGAATTTCTCAATCATAAAATCAACGGTCGTATTGTGTTCGTGAAGGGCAAGGTAAACGTCTCCTGCTGAAGATACATACACGTCATTCACGCTGCCTCCGGTAAAGGAGTACCCGGCTTCAATCCAGCTCCTGATTCCGGTCATCCCGTCGAGTTTGGTAATTGTCCAGCGAAGGTCACTCAAACTGCCCCCCTGGTTACCATAACCTCCTACATAGATATTGCCATATTGATCGAGTGAACAGGAAACAGAGCCTTCGTCAATATTGGGATCAGAGGTGGTGGGATCATTCGGAAAACTGAAGAACAATTCTGCACCGGTGCTGCGGTTTAGTTTAATAACAAAAATCCTGGACGTTTCCGCATTTGGGTTAATGTTATAGAAGTCCGATTTTATTCCGGTGAGAATCGGGTTCTGGTATGCATCAACAATCAGGTTCGTTTCCCAGGCCACCACCGGGCCGCCTGCACGGCTGATGTAATGCTTCCATTGAAATATTCCGGAGGAATTGAACTTTGCCATGCTGATATTTGCCATCATACTGCCATAGGCATCGATTTCTCCGCTTGCATATACATTCCCGACTGCATCCACAACAAGCTTATGGACATTGTCACGGCCACTTTCATCACCGGGATAATTAATGGTCCATACGGGTGAAACGCTAGTTCCCCTGAACTTTACTATATACATCGTTTCATCCAGTGAAATACCCGTGGCACCGCCAACATAAACATTGCCGGAGTTGTCGATATCAAAACCCATAGCATTCTGTCCATTGGTTTCGGTACGTGTCCAGTTGATGTGCCCATCGGTTGTACGGTAGCAGCGTGCAAAAAAGCCGGTGGTGCCTTGTCCGCCTGTATACAATTTATTCCCCCGAATGTCAAATCCGGCCGGAGTTTCAGTAAAACTTTTTCTCCATTTTTCATGTGCATCCACTCCATACTTGATGAGTAAATAACCGCCGGACGGATTCGTGCAGATGAAATAGGTGCTGAATGCAGCATCGCGTTTCAGGAATAAAATTGTCCCCGGGATTACTGTGTTGCCCTGGCGTGACCATTTTAGTATTCCGTCAGTGCGGTACTTTTGCGTGTACAATTTTATTCCCGAAGCAGTCTCAGTAGTACCGGCAACATGGATAAAATTGTTGCCTTCCGGTGCTACGAGCAATGCACGATCGGCATTTCCGCCGTCGTATGCATTGCTCCATTCATACATTACCTGGGCTTTCATACTTCCGGAAATGCAGAAGAGGAAAGCCACTAAAGCCAGTTTTTTAAGTACGTTTTTCATGGGATTTATTTTAAAAAATGATAAACGTAAATTTACATCCGGAAATGACGAATAGGAGTGGTGAAAGAAAATAATTTGACTGGGAATAAATTCTCAGTGTAAAGATTTAATCAGCCGGGAGTTTCTCGGCTGTACATAGTGACAAAAGTCATTTTAAAAATTATGAAAATCTATTATTTTATTTAGTCCTGTAAATTGCAGGATGCTACGGGGATCCATTTCTCAGCATCACAACTGGTCTTCCAGGAGTTTCCTGGATAAATCTGCCAGTTCGGTTTTTTGCTTTTCGCCCAGGAGTCGGTCCGTATCTTCGAAACGAAAATGCAGGTTATTTAGTTCTGTATCGCTGAAAAGGGTTTCTGCCATTGGAAAAACTTCTTCATTCTCTGCAGCAATGTGGTCCAGCAACGATTCTGTGTAGGCGATGAGCTCCTGTTGGGCTTTCCGAAAATCTTTTTTGTTGAGATTGACTTCAATATTTTTAATCATTTCTCTGAAATCTTCATGGTTTTCCAGCATTTCCTGAAGGATACTTCCTCCTAACAATTCATTCCGCTTCGCCATTTCCGGAAATAATATTTCTTCTTCCTTGAAATGATGATACTGATCGGCATACGTCCTGAAAAAGTGAATGAGCTTGCGAATGTATGCATCGTATTCATCAGGATCCCTTGCAATCAATGCTCCGGCATTTTTTGCAGCGTCAATTACATTCACAATGATTGCGTGTTCTTCGTAAAGGGTCTTCAGGGAATCGTTCATGTTGCTTTGGAATTTAGTAGTTCTTCAAAACTTTGTTGCAGGAATACTGTGATCATTTCACGGCGGTAAGTGCGGGAGTAGTAATCGTTGTCTACGATCCTGCAATATTTTAATACAGATTTGATCAGCCCTTCTTTGTCATCTGTCAAAACGGCTCTGAGTACTACGGGTTTTGGATCAACCCCGCCAATGACAATTGTTAATTTACCGGATGATTGAAGTGTTACGGCAGTGGTGAGGGATGTGAAATCCACAGCTTCCCGTGGACGGAGTTTTTTAAAAACTGACTTGAAATTCCTGTTTGAAGGAATGTAAAT
>DAORHY010000070.1:0-12624 GCA_035438225.1 Bacteroidia bacterium | reverse complement strand
TCATTAAACTCTTCTGCGAGGAAACGAAGCGCTTCTTTTTCTTCTCCAAGAATTACTGAATAAGACACCATTCTGCCGAAGCGGTCTTCTCTTTTATAAAATAGATTTCGTTTCACACGATACCCCCAGGCCTGTTCGTCTCCTGAATAAGAATATTTTTCCCTGAGGATTACTTTAATTTCGTTGTTAACAATTACAAAATCAAAGGTTGGTTCACGGTTTTTTTCTTTTTCAATAAAATAAGATGCCTGTGGTATTCCATAACCGTGAGCATAGTCGAAGTATGGATAAAGGTGTCCGGATTTTTGGATTTCGCCGAACAGCTCCATGTTGGTCCACTCCCGGTGTGATTGCCAGGCACATGCCGCAAAGCCGGCAATCAGGGGAGCTGAGAAGGATGTACCGAATGCCGTGCGCACTCCTCTTGCTTCAGCAACAACAGCCTTTCCGGGTGCGCATACATTGGGTTTCATTTTCCCGTCACTTGTTGGACCGAATGAGCTGAACGCAATGTGCAGGTCACTTGCGGGATCGGTCCCGCCAACAGCAAGTACACTATCCGCATCTGCCGGCGTATCAATGATGCGCCAGCTGTTGTCGCCTTCATTACCGGCAGCATTAATCACAAGAATTCCTTTTTGAACAGCGATGGTTGCCGCTCTCGCCACGAGGCTGGTTCGACCGTTCATTTCATTGTTAAAATAGCGGGTGTTTGTATATCCAAGGGAACTGGAGATAATATTTGCACCCTGTTGATCGGCCCATTCTGCTGCGGCAAGCCAATACTCTTCTTCTGACGCCGGCTCCCGAAGAGAATATTCCGTACGGGCAAGTAAAAATTCGGCTCCTGTAGCCAGTCCCATATTCAATGAATCTGCGATACCGGCAATGCAGGAAAGTGTGGCGGTTCCGTGCCAATGATGGGCGTAAACATCATCTTTGTCAGAAATAAAGTCATGGGTGGCGACAATTCTTTTTTCGTCTCGCAGCTTTTTAAAAACCGGACTTTTGTCAACCCCGGGGAATCCGGCATCAAAAACCGCAATCCGAATTCCTTTGCCATCCAGGTTGTGTGAGCTGAATTCATCTCCCTGCATTCGCGATGTCTGATACTTTAAAAGGGAGATTTGCTCTTCGTTTACTCTTCGTTTATTATCCGCGGCAATCGAAGCAACGGAAAACATGCATTCGATAGCCAGGACAAATGGCATTGTTCGGATTTGTTCCACCTGGCCGGGTGTTGCATAAAGAGCCACGCCATTCAGCCACCTGCTTGACAGGGATAGTTCTGCTCCCGTTGCGGCAATTTTTGAAAGATAGGCATCGGATACCGGGAAGTCTGAAGAATCCAAAACCGGTATCCGGTTCTGTATTCGCTGTGAAATTGTGCGTTCATCAAAATAATGGTAGGGATCAAATGTGCAGCCGTTTTTATCACGGAAAGTGACCCAATACTTGTCCGGATTTTTCGCTTTCAGTTGAATTGAAAACAGGATTTCCAGCAGGACAATCCCGCTTGCAAAAAAGAAACGTAGGGGTGCGGCAGATTTCTTCAAAAAATCATTTCTTCTTGGTTTCCGGAAACACTTTTGTCCACTTTAAAATGTTCACTACACGCGTGCCCTCTTCGTAGGAGTCTGCAAATTTTACGCGCAGATAATCGCCGGGGAATTCATAAGTGTATTCCATTTCGCCCGCCTTACTAATAACGGCAGATGTCTTGGAATAGTCATTCGTCTCCGGGAAAAAATTTCTGTATAAATAGACCCCCTTTACATCTGTTTCCGAAAACTGCACATCGTAAGATTCTCCCGTGAGATTAAACGATTCATATTTATTGTCCTTCTTCATCACCGCGATTTTTGCGGCTTTCGGGAAATTCTGAACATCATACAGTGTGTCGTAATTATAAAATTCCTGTGTGGTAGAAACATTCCATATTCCCTCAATTGGATCCAGGCTGTCGGTTTGTTTAACAAAATACTCTTTAAACAAGGCCTCGCTGGTCAGCTTTTGCGCTGTCAATGCTGAAGAGAGCAAAAACAACAGCGTGAGTATTCTGAGGATTTTCATAGTTACGAAAATACGATTTTTGATGAATGCTGAATCTGTTTTCTATCTCCGGAGCCTGGTCTTCCAGGGTCATTCTTTTGGCGCCTTTTTGTCCACTCGAAGACGTCCTGCCCTGTTTGCGACTTCCCACGCGGTCAGAAAGACGAGCTGTGCCCGGAGTACCTGCAAATGGGTGTCAATTTTTTCAATACTGTCTGAGGGACGATGGTAATCCGGGTGTGTTCCGTTGAAGTAGAAGATGACCGGAATGTTGTTTTTTGCGAAATTATAGTGGTCGCTTCGAAAGTAAAACCGGTTTGGGTCGCCCGGTGTGTTGAATTGATAGTCAAGCTTCAGTTTGGTGACGCTGTCGTTTATGCTTTCGCTGATTTGGTGCAGGTCAGAGCTCAGTTTGTCGGAACCAATCAGGTACACGTATTCTCTTTGACCCAGGGAGTCGTGTTTATCGTCAACACGCCCGATCATATCAATGTTGAGGTCGAGTACCGTATTGGCAAGGGGTACGACCGGTCTTTTCACATAGTATTTTGATCCGAGCAGGCCCTTTTCCTCTCCGCTCACCAACATGAAATAGATATTCCTTCGGGGACGATTTCCTTCTTCGGCGGCTTTTTTAAATATCCTTGCGATTTCCATAACCGCACTGGTACCGCTTGCGTTGTCGTCTGCTCCGTGATAAATCGAAGAGTCACGAATACCCAGATGGTCGTAATGTGCCGTGATAAAAACCGCCTCCCCTTTTTGGTCTGTTCCTTCCAAATATCCGATAATATTTTGTCCCATCAGCTGACTTGTGTTTTCAGTAAGCTTTAGAATTGCGTCTGTCGAAACAGTGAATGGGCGGGGTCTTCTTTTTCTTGAACTATTTCGGATACTTTTTGTCAGTTCATCTTCCATGTTCCCGGGAAGAAAATGCCGCGCCATTTCTTTGGTAATAAAAACAACAGGAGAAGCCTCCGGGGCCTTATTCACCCGAAGCAACTCCCCGGTGTTTTTTCCATAATTGATTGAATCTGCAATGACATCAATACTGTCGGTGATCACCAGAACAAGGCGCGGCTTTTTCTCATAAATAATTCGCAACTTTTTTTTCCAATCCAGTGCCCAGTCCGATGGTTTTTTGTCCCGGGAAATAATGCTGCGGTTTTTTTTGTCTTTCGGTTCACCCTCGCAAAACATGATTACTTTCCCGTAAACCTCCTGATCTTTGTAGTCATCGTAAACAGAATCTGAAATTCCATAACCGAGAAAATGAACAGAATCAAGCACCATCATGGTATCCCGGAAAACCGGAGCATAGAAATAATCTTTCATGAATAAAAAGAACTGTTGGTTTACTTCAACGCTGTGCATTTCTGCTGATCGTAAATTCAGCGGGTGAAACTGCTCAAAACTGCCATAAACACCAGGCTCCAGGCCGATGCGTTGAAAAAACGATGAAATAAACGCAGCTGCCTTTTTTTGTCCTTGTTTTCCGCTTTCCCTGCCTTCCAGAGAATCCGAGGCAAGGACTTGAATGCTATTGAAGGTTGAGTCCGGAGAAATCTGCTGGCTATATAGAACAGACAAGGGGTCTTGTGCCCAGGAGTAGTTGCAGACAATAAACAGACTAGTAAAACAGACGATAAACGGAATGGCCTTTTTCTGCGGTTGCACTCTGCGTTTTTTGTTTATCAATCTTTGTGTATTGAAATTTTATTCACCCGGTTCGCATGGCGACCACCTTCAAAGGGTGTAGAAAGAAAAGTACTGACAAACGATAATGCTTCTTCCCTGGATACAAAGCGTGCAGGAATACAAAGCACATTTGCATTGTTGTGTTGACGGGCAAGCGAAGCCAGCTCGTTTTTCCAGGCAATCGCTGCCCTTACCCCGACATGCTTATTTGCAGTGATGGCAACTCCATTGGCGCTTCCACAAAAAAGTATTCCGCTGTCAAATTCCCGATTCTCTATTGCATTGGCCAAAGGATGAACAAAATCAGGGTAGTCTACAGAATCGATGGAATGTGTGCCGAAATCCACCACTTCATACCCATTTTCGGTCAAGTTCTTTTTAATGAACTCTTTGTATTCAAAACCCGCATGGTCACACCCCAGGGCAATCCTTGTTTTTTTCATCAAATTAACAATCAAAAGAAGTATCCAAAAGTACTTAATTTGTTATGAACATGTCATCTTTTCCGGTTTTTATTGAACTGATTACGAGCAGCGTTAGGAAACGATTTATTAACAGTATTTTTGTGTACTGAAAAGTATACGGTGTTAAACTTCTGGTAAGATTTTCTTGTGTTGTTCATAAACTAATTCTCTTATGAATAACCGTGAATGCTGCAAGAGATTTCTTTCACCAGCGAAAAAAACATACTGACAAAAAAAACATTCTTATTCACTCTTCATTCATTTCTTTTTATAAACCAGGCAGTGAATAACCGCTTGTTGATAACAGTGACAGAAAACTATGAATCAGAAGATTGTTACAAACAACCGTGTTAATAACACTTCCTTTTTAGTGTATAAATGGAAAGTCAAGTGAATCTGAATCGAATTACAAACAGTATGAACAGGCTAATAGTAGTAATAGATTTTAAGATAAAATTTTAAACTATATTTTTATTATGAATGTGTTGAATGAAAAAATGCTTGAAGTTGAATCGAAGGGGTTTTTGGATATTCAACCAGATCCTTCCTTAGATTTGTTCGCTGAACTGAAAAAACTCAAAAAAGAAAAAAATGCAATTTTACTGGCACACTACTATCAAGACGCTGACATTCAGGATGTGGCCGATTATATTGGCGACAGTCTCGGACTTGCTCAGCAGGCTGAAAAAACGGATGCCTCAATCATTGTTTTTGCTGGTGTTCATTTCATGGCAGAAACCGCCAAAATTCTTAATCCTGGCAAAAAAGTTTTGTTGCCGGACTTACGTGCAGGTTGTTCACTGGCGGATGCATGCAAGCCAGAACCATTTGCAGCCTTCCTGGCAAAGCATCCGGATCATGTGGTAATTTCCTACATCAACTGTTCGGCGGAGATTAAAGCCATGAGTGATATTATCTGCACTTCTTCCAATGCCGCAGCCGTTGTGAACAGTGTACCGAAAGAAAAAAAAATAATTTTTGCGCCCGACAGGAACCTTGGAAGATTCGTTGCAGAGAAAACAAAACGGGATCTTGTCTTATGGGACGGGACCTGTATGGTTCATGAAATATTCTCACTTGAAAAAATAATTAAACTAAAAGCAAAACATCCCAAAGCAAAATTCATTGCGCATCCTGAATGCGAGCCCGGAGTGTTGGCACAAGCTGATTTTATTGGATCAACAACAGGATTATTAAATTACACTATTCAGTCACCCGACACTGAATTTATTGTGGGCACAGAGACCGGCATCCTCCATCAAATGGCAAAGGCTTCTCCAGAAAAAACATTTATACCGGCGCCACCCGATAATTCATGCGCCTGCAACGACTGTCCGCACATGAAATTAAATACACTGGAGAAGCTGTATATTTGTTTAAAATACGAGACTCCTGAACTACTGCTTCCGGAGGATATCCGCAAGAAAGCATTGGTACCGATACTACGTATGCTGGAAATATCAAAACAACAGGGATTATAAACGATCTATTTTTACAGTGTATGTTTTCAAGATCTGCCACCAGCGCACTGCTGTGTTTACTTTTTTTCTTCTCCGTTTCCGCACAGGATACACAGAAAATAAATCCCGACGGTTATAATATATTTTACTATCCCGGCGGTGTAAAATCCAGTGAAGGAACATTGAAGAAAGGTAAACCGGATGGCTACTGGAAAAGTTATTACGAAAATGGCCGGCTGAAATCGGAAGGAAACCGTGTCAATTTTAAGCTTGACAGCTTGTGGAAATTTTACAATGATTCTTCTGTTCTTACTGCAGAATACAATTACAAAGAAGGATTAAAAAACGGAACACAAAAATCGTATTATGAAAGCGGCACATTGCAATCAGAAGAAAGTGATTCGATGGGTATCCGACAAGGTGTTTCGAAATATTACAATGAAAAGGGACGATTGATTAAAACGATTCCTTATTCGAACGGTGTAGAAAATGGAATGGCCAGGGAGTACCGCGATGACGGAACGCTCATTAAAATAACATATTACAGAAACGGTTTTTTTCAACGGGAAGAAAAAATCAACCGCACAGACAAGCTCGGATTAAAGCAGGGCACCTATAAAGATTTTTATGATACCGACCAACTGAAAGCTGACGGGACATACAAAGACGATAAAAAAGACGGAATATTCAAAGAATATTCACTGGACGGAAGGGTAGTAAAAAAGGAAGAATACAGAATGGGAGAGCTGCTGATGAAAGAATCAGAAGAGAAGGACAAATTCGAAGTAAAGAGAAATTATTATTCTTCCGGGGCGACAAAAATTGTTGGAACATTTAAGAAAGGAATTGCGGAAGGAGTGTTTCGTCAGTACGATGAGAATGGAAACATTGACAGCGCCAAAGTTTTTTCGGCCGGCCGCTTGTTGCGTCAGGGAAAAATGGACAACCAGGGACGAGAGCAGGGAGAGTGGAAGGAGTTCTATGAAAGCGGGAAATTAAAATCGGTTGGCAACTACGTCGACGGAAAAAGAGAGGGGAACTGGAAGTTCACTTTTGAAAATGATTCGATGGAACAAATCGGCGCATATCGCAAAGGGAAACCCAACGGACCCTGGAAATGGTATTATCCCGACGGACAATTGCGTAGGGAAGAAACCTATGCAAACGGAAAAGAAAACGGTTTGATGAAAGAGTATGACAATGACGGTGCTGTACTCACCGAAGGAAATTATATTGACGGGAAACAAGAGGGTGACTGGAAATTCAGTATTGGAGAATATATTGCAGAGGGAAAATTTGTAGATGGAAAAGAAGACGGAGTCTGGAAGCAATTTTACCGCGACGGCAAGCCTGCATTTGAAGGAGAATATCTTGAAGGTCTGGAAACAGGAAAACACAGCTACTATTGGCCCAATGGCAGATTGCGTGAAGTAAGAAACTACCGCCTCGGGGTTCCCGATGGTGATTGGTTTGTTTATGACGAAAACGGAGCAGAAGTTGTGAAGGTAAACTACCGCAGCGGGGACGAAAAGAAAATTGACAACACGGATGTTCCGGAAGGAAATTGACGGAGCCGCAAATTGAACAGAAGTGCAATCCAAGATCCCCAATCGGGCACAGTTAATCCCTTCGCTATTTCAATCCGGCATTCTCAATGCCGGTTTTGGGCATACCCCTTTGTTTGACAGCCGGATGCCTGGTTGAAGGTTCAATCTTCCTTCGGCTACCCATAGCTAAAAGGCGTACCACATCACCTTAAATAATTATTTAGAATTGCACAAAAACCCATGGCAATTATTGAAGTTGATGCAGGTAATCGTTTGCCTTTTGTTGATCTGCGGGACCCAGTAACCGGGAGTCAAGAGCTTCGATTAGGTATTTTTTTGAGAGAGAATTCTTTTTCAGGCGGTAGGCGAGAATTCCGATGTTGAGTGAATTAGCGGCATTGCCCGGCTTCAGTCGCTCACATTTTAAATAATAACAAAGAGCCTTGTTCAGGTTGTCGTTGGTATTTGTATTTAAAACGTTTGCCAGGCCAAGATAAGACTCGGCACAACCAAGAAGAATCGATGCATCCGTTTTATTGTTTTGATATGCCAGTTCAAAATTATTTGCTGCGGCCTTGAACAATTTTTTTTTCAGGTAGACTGCGCCGGCACCGGCATAAGCTGCAGCAAAATCAGGGTTTTGTTTTTGAATGCTCACAAACAACTGAAGAGACTGGTCAAGAAGGACATTTCTTTTCCCGGGATCTTTTTGCTGAAGGGCTCTGTAATAACAGATCCTCCCAAGCATATCCTCTCCTTCGGTTTTTGTTTCCCTGTTTTCCATCGCAATCCTGGCGCGCGACTCCGCGTTTCCGTAGGCGCCCACACTCATATAATAGGCCGCGGCTGCGATGTTACCGGAGGCTTCTTCATAATTGTACGGAGAAAAGAATGGATTGAAAATATTTGTTAATGTCCGTGCAAAATCAGAAGAAGGGACGGAGGGCAAGGCGCTGAAGATATCGTTACGTGTAAAGGAATCCGTTTTTTCATAAACAGCAGCAATTGCGTCCACATATGTTAGCGCATATAAGGAGTCGTTAAACAGATATCTGTGCAGCAACGGATACTCCGGCCTGTAAACAACCGCGTAGTCAAATTTATAGGCAGTGTCCAGCGAAAAAAAACCGGCCGGAGAGGATGTTGAGGAAAAGTACAGTGAAAAAAATTCCTGTGGAAAAACATCCAGATCGCGAAGGTCGATAAAGGTTTTAAAGTCCGGCTGCAATTTATACAGCAAGTAAGACGACGTCATGTAATCCGAAAAACCCCGTTTCTGCTGAAGCCCCTTTTTTGCGATGTAATTTGCTGCCCCTACGGGATGGTAAGCGCCGGACACTTCAGCGCCATAGCGGTCCCTGCTGCCGGTAATCCGGTAGTAAGTGTTCGATACGATGAGCGCATATAAAACGAATCCAATCAGACCGACACTCATCGTGATGGGAGCTGGATTGAGGGGAAGGCTATTTTTCATTTTGTCCACCAGTTTCATACAGACAAGAAAAACAGACACAACAGTCAAAGGAAAAAATACGAGAACCAGGAATGCGATATTCCTATATGCAGTTAGTGCAAGGAATGTAAATGCGAGCAGCAAAAGCAAATGACCTGTGCCGTAGGTTTTGATAATCAGCGAAACCCGGCCCGTTTTATATTTCTTTTCTTTTTTGATCAGGAAAAATCCGGCGAGTACGATGCTCAATATAAAAAGCGCAATGTAGGCCTCTTTTTGCCAATAGAACACAGAAGAAACGGGCAGCAGTTCTGTAGTATATTTATTCTGGAACACCTGTCCGAAAATATTCAGTGGCCGGGTAATCAATGTTGTTCCTGCGGGATTAATCGCAATAGACGCAATAGATGCCAGCAACACAACGCCAGGAAGGAGTATTGCCGTTTTGTTTTTCACCAGCAGAATTCCCCGTTCCTTCCATTGTTCTGTGACCGAAGCTGCAAAAAAAATTGCCTGGATCACAATGCCGATACCAAATGCTTCGTGCAGATTCGCCCATAAAATCTGTAAGGGAATAAGCAGAAAAATAATTCGGGAGGGCATCTTTCGGTATTTCAGCAGGATGAAAGTAAAAACGACAGTGAACAAATGGCTCATCATTTCCGGACGGCTGTTCATCCTGTACTCAAAAGCCAATACCGAAAGAACAAAAGAAACAAACAGCGATAAAACATAGGTGCGCTCTTCGTTGACGGTTAAAACCGGTCGCAGGGAACGAAAAACAAGATCTGCAGTTCGGAATAAGAAAAAGAAGATAAAGCAACTCACTATAACCTGAAGAAAACAGACAGACTCCGGGCCGACAGCCCTTGAAATGGCGGCAGCGATAACATCGAATCCCCATTTGATATTCACCCACAATGAGCCTGCACGGGTGTACGAGAAAACATCCTGCATGGGCACGCTTCCGTGGCGCAAAATCCATTCGCCGGTCCGGATTTGCCACCACAGATCCGGCTCTCTGAGACTTTTAATGCTAAATGCAACTGCTATTAAATAGCAACAAAACAATACCGTTTTTTTGAGAACCGCCTTGTCTTTAATTGCCGAGATGCCGGTCATTCTTTACGAAAAATAGTTAAGAAACGGATTACTTTATCGGGCCCAAACTGCAACCGACAGCACCGAACACCGGAAGCAGCAATAAGGATGTTGTCAAAAATTATAAGTCAATTGTTCTTTCGTGCAAATGAATTTCTTTTCTGACGAACAAATCAGCACCCTTACTTTCGCCACCTTCTTGATTTTTGTTTGGGTTTTTCTTTTTGCTTCTCCCGTCCCGAATAGCCTTTTTTTCTTGGAGGGTGTTCGGGAATAACCGGACTCACGGGCCCATCGCCGTTGATCATTTTAAAATCAATTTGTTTTCGAATCAAATCACAACGCATTACCTGAACCTTCACATTATCACCCATGGTATATCGTCTTTTCGTCCGTGCGCCGATGACACAATAGTTGGTATCGTCAAACTCATAAAAATCATCGTCGAGATCGCGAAGGCGAACCATGCCCTCACATTTGTTTTCAATAATTTCAACGAACAGGCCCCATTCTGTAACTCCGGAAATCAGCCCATCGAATACCTGGCCGATTTTATCCTGGAGAAACTCCACCTGTTTGTATTTAATCGACGCCCGCTCTGCCTCCGATGCTTTAATTTCCATTTGAGTGCTGTGCTTGCACTGTTCTTCCAGCAACTCGCGATCAGTGTCGTTATTATTGGCCAGGTATGCTTCCAGCAGGCGGTGAACAAGCATGTCCGGATAGCGTCGAATCGGCGAGGTAAAATGCGTATAGTAGTCAAAGGCGAGACCATAATGCCCGATATTCTCTGTCGTATAAATTGCCTTTGACATCGTACGGATCGCAAGCTGCTCCAGCACATTCTGCTCCTTCTTACCATGCAGGTTTTTCATTAATCCGTTCAGCGAATGCGAAATTTCCCTGTCATTATCTATTTTTAATTTATAGCCCCATTTTCCTGCAAATTTTGCAAAGTTCTGCAATTTATCCGCAACCGGCCCGTCGTGAACCCGATAGACGAACGGTCGTTTCTGAACGGAAATATTTTCCGTTTCATCCGCGCCATTTCTTTTTTTCTTTTGTGCAGTAACAACATGCTTCTTACCGATAAGCTCTGCAACAGACCTGTTGGCGAGCAGCATAAACTCTTCGATGAGTTTGTTGGCCTCCTTGCTTTCTTTTAGATAAACGCCCACAGGCTTGCCTTTTTCGTCCAGCTGAAATTTAACTTCAATTTTCTCGAACGCAATGGCTCCTTTTTTAAATCTTTCGCTCCGTAATTTTTGGGCAAGTGTGTTCAATGCAAGAACCTCGTCTTTTAGCGGCCCCTCTCCGGTTTCAATTATATTCTGCGCATCTTCATAGGCAAATCTTTTGTCTGAATGAATTACGGTTTTTCCAAACCAGGCCTTGTGCACATGTGCATGGTCGTCCATCTCAAACACTGCAGCGAAACAAAGCTTGTCTTCGTTGGGGCGCAGCGAACAGACTCCGTTGGATAATTTTTCAGGAAGCATTGGAATTACCCTGTCGACCAGGTAAACAGAAGTGCCGCGGAAATACGCCTCCTTGTCCAGGTTTGTGAATGGTCGGATATAATGTGTAACGTCGGCGATGTGGACCCCGATTTCCCAGTTTCCGTTTTCCATCTTACGTATAGACAGAGCATCGTCAAAATCCTTGGCATCCTGCGGGTCGATGGTGAAAGTGGTTACCTGCCGGAAATCTTTGCGCTTCCGAATGTCCTCATCTGAAACGTTTACTGAAATTTTAGCGGCCTCTTCCTCCACTCTGCGGGGAAACTCCAGAGGGAAGCCATATTCCGAGAGGATCGAATTCATCTCGACATCATTGTCTCCCGGCCAACCGAGAAGCCGGGTAATTTTTCCGATCGGATTTTTTGTTCCTCTGGGCCAGTCCACGATTTCGGCAATTACTTTTTGTCCGTGTTGGGCCTCGCCGATAAGGTGCTGTGGAACAAAGATGTCGACAAACATTTTTGGAGAATCGGGCACAACAAAAGCAAACTTACCCTGTAACTGAACATTTCCGGCAAATTCTGTTTTTGACCGCTCCAGGATTTCCACCACTTCGCCTTCGAGGCGCTGGTTTTTATGCCTAGCGTACAGATAGAGTTTTACTTTATCTCCATTCAGTGCATTCTTTACATTGCGGGGCGCGATGTAAATATCGTCTTCATCATTTTCGCTGAGTAAAAAGGCAGCGCCACCTGCCGAAATATCAATGATCCCTTCGGTATAAGCATGTTTTGGCTTAAGCTTGTATTTGCCGGGCTCCATCTCAAGCAAGTCGCCTTTTGCAAGGAGGGAACGAAGGATTATCAGAACTTCCTTTTTCAGCTCCGAAGCCAGATCTTCAATGTGCACATCCTCACCAATTGTCTCTCGGATATGGTTTATAAATCCAGGCTTGATGGCTGTTGAGAGTTGTTTGTAGTTAAAGGTTTTATTTGGGTGAGCGTTGAGCGTTTTAAAAACCTCTGACAATAAATATACCTGAGCAGGACTTTTAATTTGTTCCTTGTTCTTTTTCTTACTCATAATTCGTTTTGTAAAATCGAAAGGCGGTGACGTTGAGCGGACCGGATAAAACTGGAGGCAATATGAATTTTATTTTTGAAAGTTACAGAAAGCGTTCCGTGATTTCAAGTCTTATGTGGCTAATTATAAGGCGGCAAAGGTTAATAAAGTATGAATATTGTGAAAAACGTGTTTCATAACTTTTGCTTTTAATTCAATAAGCGCAAGAGCATGGGCGTTACATTTATCGTTTAATAAACATAGCACTAAAACCCAAGCGGAAAAATGGAAACACAAAACCAAGAACAAAAAAAGGGAAAAGGGACT
>DAORHY010000069.1:0-12681 GCA_035438225.1 Bacteroidia bacterium | reverse complement strand
CAATTTATTTTTGAGCAACAATTCCAGCCTGACTATTCTTATGTGTTGGGCCGGTTTTTTTATACCCCGTTCACACCGGATCCCGAAAAAGGTACATCCCGCGGTGATCAATCGGGGGTACAATTAATTCACTTTCGTCAACGGAAGTCGTGACCGTGCAGCAGGTTCCTGATTTCTCACCCAATGGGCCGGCGCTGTTCCATACAAATTATTCAGGATATAATCCGGGCACTTCCGACGATTTCGCAGGAAACCTTACAGAACCTTACAGTTTGGTAACTCCGCAGGATTCCTTCCGTTTTGAGGGATATCCCTACTTATTGTATTTTTTTATGACTCGTTTAGTACCTCGTACACGCCAGAAAATTTCATCCAAAACCAGAATTATTGTATTCTGTTCGACAGGTTTGTTACTTGCCACCGGAATATTTTTTCTGATTGCAAATCTCGGGCACCAGGAAAAAGCAATGGCTGCATTGGGTATGCACGGTGTAAAAACGGTATCCTCCTCAGGCGTAATCCTGAATGAGTATACAGCACTTACCTCCAATGCCAGCGCAGGTACTACAACCATAAATGTCAGCAGTTCAACGCTGAATGCAAATGGAAGATTTTCCGGCAATCTCGCTGCAGGAGAATTGTTGATGATTATTCAAATGCAGGGCGCGTCCATCAGTACTACGGATGCTTCTACTTACGGTTCAGTTTCCAGCTATAACAACTCCGGCAATTTTGAATTTGTGGAAGTGCAATCCATCCTTAGTGCTACGGCGATCCGGCTTGCCAGCGGACTGGCGCGGTCTTATTCCATCAGTGGAAAAGTACAGGTCATCCGGGTACCACGTTATTCTTCCCTGACAGTGAATGAAGGAGCAAGTGTGACATGTCCGGCCTGGAACGGTACAACCGGAGGTATTATTGCAATCGAAAACAACGGAGCCTCTGTCATCAACGGGACGATTGATGCATCCGCAAAAGGATTCCGCGGAGGCACTGTTGAATGGAACACAATGACTCCCGGAAATCATACCACCTGGAGATCAACACTTGATACAGACGGCGGAGAAAAAGGAGAGAGTATAGCCGGCTTGGCCTCGACATTGTCCAATGGCAGGTACGGCCGTGGAGCGCCTGCAAATGGTGGTGGTGGTGGAAATTCACACAATGCAGGTGGCGGTGGTGGCGCGAATGGCGGAAATACCGCAGCGTGGAATGGAAAAGGAAATCCGTTTATTATGAATGCTAACTGGACCATTGCCTGGAACCTGGAAGCTCCCGGTTTTGCTGCCAATACATCCAGCGGCGGTGGCCGTGGTGGTTATACATGGTCAAATGGCACCTCCAATCCAATTACCACAGGTCCGTCAAATGCAGCCTGGTCTGGCGATAACCGTTACAATGTCGGAGGTTACGGTGGTCGCCCATTGACGTACACTGCTTCCAAAATATTTATGGGAGGTGGTGGCGGAGCAGGAGATGCGAATAACAATGTCGGTACCGATGGTGGCGAAGGTGGCGGAATTGTATATCTGCTGAGCGGAGGTTCTGTAACCGGAACCGGCTCCATAATTTCCAATGGTGAAGATGTACCGACATCCTCCGGAACACCCGGCGATGCCGGTGGTGGTGGTGGTGGTGGCGGAACAATTTTTATTTTTTCCAATTCAGGCAGCGTAAGCGGGGTGACGATTTCGGCACGCGGCGGGAATGGCGGATCTCAAAATCTGAACAATGGCGCAGAAGTGGAAGGCAACGGCGGTGGCGGTGGCGGCGGTTATATTTCTGTTTCCAATCCGGTCATCGGATTATCCAGGAGCGTCAGTGGAGGAACATTTGGTGTCACCAATGCTCCGCCCATGGTTAACTTTACAGCAAATGGCGCAACCAGCGGAGGCGCAGGTACGATCGTAAATAATCCTGCCAATCCATACACCACTACCACAGCACTGCCGATTGAATTGAAATCCTTCGATGCACGCCCCGAAAATGGTATGGTCCATGTTGAGTGGCTCACCGCTGTAGAAATCAACAACAACTATTTCACACTTGAAAAGAGCCAGGATGGAATTAACTATAGCCGTTTGTGCATAGTGAGTGGAGCCGGCAATAGCACTTCGGAATTGTACTATGACTGGATGGACGAAAACCCGACACCCGGATTGTGTTATTACAGACTAACACAAACTGATTTCGATGGTAAATATGAAGTATTCGAACCGGTATCTGTCAGAATGGAAGGCGCTGTTACACAAAACCTCGCCATTGAAAAAGTATTTCCAAATCCATTTTCCGATAAACTCACGATTACCTTCTCGGAGCAACCTTCCGGGGGAACGGTCTGCCTTGTCAATGTCGCTGCACAGGTCGTGCACAGTGAAAAAATTCAAAAAAATAACAAAGTCCTTGATATCGGCCGGCTCGACAATATTCCTCCGGGAATTTATTACCTGTGCTTTGTGAGCAATGATAAAAAAGTGTTAATGCAAAAAGTCATGAAGCCTTAAATTGCATTGATCCGCTATCTCATCGTAAAATCCGAAATGAACTTCGGAACTTTTTATTGAAATAACCATTTACATTTTTTCAGTTTCAATACGCGAATCAAAATTAATCCTTGGTCGTGGTTTTTCGGGGAAGTTTTACAATTCTTTATTATCCATTGTCTTTCAACGGTTTTTCTGAAGCTTTCAATGCGTACGATCTTATTCTGACTAATTCTGAAGAATTTCTGAACTCACGTAGACGATTTCTGTGACTCTGATCATTCCTAAAAACTCATTCCCGCACTAACTTTGCAACAAATTAATGTGTTATGAAAAGCCATTTGTTTGCACTCATACTGATTGTGGGTTTTATGGCATGCCAGGGACCTGCACCCAAAGTGGAAGAAACCACACCCCAACCGACTGCTGATCAATTGAAGGATCAGGAACTGCTCACTACTGCGCGTAATTTTTTTGAGCCGCTGCCTGCACTTGCAGAAAACAAAGACAATGCTATTTCTCCGGAAAAGGTACATCTTGGAAAGCAACTGTTTTATGATACACGCCTTTCCAGGACCGGAAATAACAGTTGCAATTCATGCCATAACCTGGCAACTTATGGAGTGGATAATAAAGCTACCTCCACCGGTGATGCCGGAAAGAATGGAGAACGGAATTCCCCGACAGTATTGAATGCAGCTTTACACGGTTCGCAATTTTGGGATGGCCGTGCCAAAGATGTGGAAGAACAAGCCGGCATGCCGATCATGAATCCGGTGGAAATGGGCATTCCGCACAAAGATTTTCTATTGAAACGGTTAGCATCGGTTCCGGAATACAAAAAACAGTTCGCAACCGTTTTTCCGCAGGACAAAAATCCGGTGACGTATGAAAATCTTCAGAAGGCAATCGCTGCATTTGAACGTACGCTGATTACACCTTCAAAATTTGATATGTTCCTGGAGGGCAACCTGACGGCATTGAACACCGATGAAAAAGACGGATTAAAATCTTTTATGGATGCCGGATGTACAACCTGTCACAACGGTTCCGTGCTTGGTGGAAAGATGTTCCAGAAATTCGGACTCGTCACAGACTACCATCCATTTACCGGAAGTAACACAAAGGATGAAGGAAGAAAAAATGTGACGCGGCAAGAGTCCGACAAGGATTTATTTAAAGTCCCGGGATTGAGAAACATTGCGAAGACCTATCCGTATTTCCACGACGGCAGTGTCGCCGGGCTTGAGAAAGCAGTCAGCGTCATGGCAAAAGTACAATTGAATAAAGACCTGAATGATGAGGAAGTAAAATCAATTGTTACATTCCTCAATGCGCTTACCGGAGAAATACCTGCGGATGCGAAGAAAATTCCCGACTTACTGGTAATGAAGTAGGCCGTCAAAAGTGCATCGGTAGTTTTCAGACAATCTTTTTGGCTGTCAGGTACTCAGCAATCTGAACGGCATTGGTCGCTGCTCCTTTGCGGAGGTTATCTGCAACGATCCAGAGATTCAGGGTATTGGGCTGGGATTCATCGCGGCGTATGCGGCCGACAAACACATCATCTTTGCCTTCGGCATCAACCGGCATCGGATATTTTGCATTGGCCGGATCGTCAACAACCGTAACACCGGATGTCTGTGACAATAGGTTACGGATATCGTCCAGAGTGTATTCCTTTTCAAATTCCACATTCACCGATTCACTGTGGCCGCCTTTGACCGGCACACGAACTGTCGTGGAGGTAATACGAATGGAATCATCACGCAGAATTTTACGGGTTTCATTTACCATTTTCATTTCTTCTTTGGTGTACCCGTTGTCTGTAAACACATCAATCTGCGGCAACACATTCAGGTCAATGACATATTTGTAAGCCATCTCTCCGGAAATTCCTTTCCGTTCATTCATCAATTGATCCACAGCTTTTTTACCGGTTCCGGAGACAGACTGATAGGTACTGACGACAATGCGTTTGATTTTGTATTTCCTGTGCAATGGGTTCAATGCCATTACCATTTGAATGGTGGAACAATTCGGATTGGCAATGATCTTGTCTTTCCGGGTAAGAATGTCGGCGTTGATTTCGGGGACAATCAGCGGTTTGTCCGGATGCATGCGCCAGGCGGAGCTGTTGTCAATCACAATGCTTCCGGCATCCGCAAATTTTGGTGCCCACTCGATAGAAGTATTTCCTCCTGCAGAAAATAAAGCAATCTGTGGCTGCAAGCGCACACCTTCTTCCATACTCACTACGGTGTAATTCTTGCCTTTGAACAGGATTTGCTTTCCAACGGATTTTTCGGAAGCTACCGGGATCAGTTCGGAAACGGGAAAGTTTCGTTCTTCCAGGACTTTCAACATCATTCCGCCGACCAGCCCGGTGGCGCCTACAACAGCTACTTTCATTTCTTGTTTAATATATGTTCCTGCTTTTTCGCGGTTGTAACCACAAATCAGGCGGAATAGATTTGTCCGCAAATTAACGACAAAGACATGCGGAAGTTTCTCTTTGTATTACTTTTTTTCAGCATATCCACATTGGCGGTGGCACAGTTGCAGGACGATTTCAGCGACGGGGATTTCTCAACCAATCCTTCCTGGTCAGGTGACGCAGGGGACTTCGCAGTCAGCGCAACCGGCCAGCTGCAACTGAACGCCGCCACCGCCGGAGTGTCCAGCCTTTCATTGCCCTTGCCGTTATTGCCGGGCGGGGCCATGGAATGGCGGTTCTTTCTAAGGGAGAATTTCTCCCCCAGCTCCGGCAATTATTGCAGGGTGTTCCTGTTCGCTGATTCTGCGGATTTGGAAGGTCCGCGGAACGGTTATTACCTGCAATTTGGCGAGGCCCTGGCCAATGACGCCGTGGAATTGTTTCGCCAGGATGGGAATACATCGGTTTCGGTTTGCCGCGCCACCGATGGACAAATTTCCTCCGCTTTTGCTATGGGGGTAAAGGTGACCCGTGATGAAATCGGACTGTGGACACTTTGGCTGGATCCATCCGGTGGCACCGATTACATCCCGGCTGCAACGGGTGCAGAAGGAATGTATACTCCCTCCGGTTATTTCGGGATCTCGTGTACGTATACTTCGGGAAACAGGCAGAACTTTTTCTTCGACGATTTTTATGCAGGCGCGTTACAGGAAGATACAATTCCTCCTTCAATCCTTTCGCTGACCGTAACTGGCGACCGCTACCTGGATGTCGGCTTCAGTGAAATTATTGACCCATATTCCGGATCCATGTCGTCTCATTATATACTGGATAACCAGGTCGGAACTCCTGTTCTTGCGGAGCGGGATACGGTCAATTTGTCGCTGGTCCATCTTCAATTTGCAACTACTTTTCCTGCAGCAACTTTGCTGACTTTAAACGTGCAGGGAGTTCGGGATTTTTTTGGAAATGCTATTCTGCCCGGGGCATCCGCTTCCTGTATCTACTATCCGCATGTCGATGCGTCACAGCACGATCTGATTTTTTCGGAGGTAATGTTTGAACCGTCTTCCGGTTCCATTCTTCCGGATGCAGAATATGTTGAAGTGATCAACAGAAAGAATGCAGCCATTCCTCTGAAAGACTGGACACTCAGCGATGGTAGCAGTACTGCAGTTTTTCCAGATGTTGTCATTCTTCCGTACAGCTATGTGATTCTTTGTGCTCCGGGTAATGTTTCTGCGATGACACTTTTCGGAGAAGCAATCGGACTGAATTCATTTCCCGCATTAAATAATGACATCGGAGATCAGATTGAACTCAGGGATGACCGGGGAAAATTGATAGACCGCTTTCAGTTCAGCAACGACACCTATCATTCTGTGCTAAAAGATGGAGGAGGATGGAGCCTGGAGCGTATAGATACTGCCTTTCTTTGCGAGGACGAATACAACTGGCAGGCGTCGAACGACCCAAGAGGGGGAACGCCGGGTTTTCCGAACAGTGCAACAGGTGTGCATTCGGATCAGCTTCCGCCTGTCTTGCTAAGGGCAAGCCTTGCAGATAGTACGCATGTCCTGGCCGTACTCAATAAGATTCCGGATGAACTTTCTGTTTTAGAAATGAATAATTATTCATTTTATAGCGGCGAAAATTATTTAGGCCGACCACTTGCGATAGAAGCCACAACTGATCAGCGAAAATATTTACTGACACTTCCTTTCCGGGCAACGGGAGAGAAATATACACTCCGGTTGTCCGGAAATTTTCGGGATTGTCCGGGTAATCGTGCCGACAGCAACCGGGTGGTTTATTTTGCATTTCCGGAACCGGTGATGAAGGGAGATGTGGTGATTAACGAATTGTTGTTTCGCCCGAGAGAAAACGGGGCGGATTTCGCAGAGCTTTATAATTCTTCTCAAAAAGTGCTGGATATGGATAACTGGAGAATTGCAGAAGGAGACTACACTTCACCCGATATTCTATTGTCGAATGAACGTATTGCCGATGAACCGGTGCTGCTTTTCCCGGGTGAGTATGTTGTGCTCACAGAAGATCCTGACAACATCATCCAAGAGTATCCTGCCGGAAACCGCTACTCTTTTTTGAATGTTCCCGATTTGCCGGATTTCAATTCTACGGAAGGAGAAATTGTACTGATGGATCCGGGCGGGCAACTGCTGGATGCTTTTGTATATTCTGAACGGATGCATTTTCCCCTGTTGGAGAACACGGAAGGCATATCCCTGGAACGCCTGAGTGCGAATTTGCCAGTTGATGACCCGGAGAACTGGCATTCATCTTCCTCCCTTAACGGTTATGCTACCCCTGCTTATCAAAATTCGCTTTCCCTTCCGGAGTCGGAATTGACGGAACGTTTCAACCTGGAACCCATCGTGTTTTCTCCCGATAATGACGGCATTGATGATCTGTTATTCATCCGCTTTGAGCAGGATCATCAGACTTCCGGACGTGTCATGATCTTTGATACTGACGGTCATCCGCTTCGCACACTGACGGAGCAATCTTTATTCGGAGACAATACTATCCTTGTTTGGGATGGAACAACGGAACAACGGGAAACTGTTGGCCCGGGGATGTATCTTGTCTTTGGTGAATTTTTTGATTTGAGTGGGAAGGTGAATCAATTCAAAAAAGTTTGCGCCGTTGCATTCCGCTGACCGGTTGTACGTGCAATGTTTTTTATATTTCCTCGTGCAGCAATCTGAAATTTCCTTTATTTAGCTGCCCGATGGGAACAATGGAATTTTCAGGCCGGCAGGAATCCAAGGATTTTTATGATCAGCGGTATGCTCATGGATATATGGGGCACTGGTCGGAATTTGAGAAGCAGCGGATCTTTGACCTTGTTCGTGAATTCAATCTCCCGGAAAACGGAAAAGCGCTCGATTTCGGCTGTGGACGCGGGATTTTTACTGCGGTGATCAAAGCAGCACTTCCGGGATGGGAAATTTTCGGCTGCGACATCAGTTCAGAGGCGATTGCTGCTGCCGGAAGTCAAAATTCCGGAATCCGTTTTTTTGTATTGGGGGATCCTGAGCTCAGCACAATGCGTTTTGATTTTATTCATTCGCATCACATGCTTGAACATACTTATGATGTAAAGGTAACTGCGGATGAAATTACCGCCTTGGCAAATCCGGTGTGCGCAATGCTCCACAGTTTACCCTGCAATCATCCTGGCAGCCTGGAGTACAACGTTTCCATGAAGATGAAAAACGGTTTCAATGGAGCAACGGGAACATTTTTCTTTGAAGACCCTGCGCACCTCCGGCGTTTGTCCGTTGATCAGACTTCCGCTTTGTTCATGCACCAGGGGTTTTCCGTCTTTAAAGATTATTATGCCAATCAATATTACGGAGCCTTGAAATGGATAGCAGAGAGCGATCTTCGTATGATTTTAAATTTCACCAATCCGGGACGTGCTGTAAATTTCCGGGCAGCGGTCTTCATTTTTTTCCTGAGAATAAAACTCCTGTTTTATTGGTTTTGTTCGTTCGCTGCAACTGCATTTCTTCCTGCAGATCGCGGAAAATATTATTTATTGAAAAAAATTTTGCAGGTAATTTCATTGATTGGTTTTTTCTGGGTTGCATTGCCGGTAAGAAGCCTGCTTGTCTCCCGTGCTGTGAATGAATGGAAAAACAACCGTGGAAAGAAGAATGGAACGGATTTATTTTTGCTGATGAGGAGAGCGTAATCATCTGCCACTTTACTATTTTTACATTCAACCGCTTTCAATCAGCTTTCAAAAATGAATATAAGGTATAATTGAATTTAACAAAAGTATACGAAAGGCATTTGCATTGTCACCCTCCGTAACAAGAAGAAAAGTGATCAGGGGAAAATTGTGTTGGATTGAGAGCGACTATCATCCGCTCGTGTTTGTAAAGAAATTAAATAATTCTAAGGGTGTTGGCATCTATGGGTAAAGCCCGCTTACGCACTGGCGTAGTGTAAAGTCTTGATTCACCGGGCGGATGCACAAAGGTTCATTTCGTGCAAGGGCGCAAAGTGCGCAAAGGTTATCCTTTGCATGCTTTGCGCCCTTGTGCGAAAAAAAGAACTTACTTCACCGGAAATCCCCGCTTTTTCATTAAAGCATCTGTGGAAGCATCCCGGCCGCGGAATTTTTTAAAGCCTTCCTGTGGGTCGATGGTGTTGCCGACGGTGAAGATATTGTCGCGTAACCGTTTGGCAACTTCTTTATCGTACGGACCACTGCCTTCCTCGAAAGCACTGTATGCATCTGCTGTGAGTACGTCCGACCAGAGGTAGCTGTAGTATCCTGCAGAATAACCATCCGATGAAAATACATGTCCGAACTGCGGCGTACGGTGACGCATCACGATTTCATGAGGCATTCCCAGCTCTTCCAGTGTCTTTTTTTCGAATGCGTCCGGGTCGATGTTTGATGCATCGGCCAGGTGAAGTTTCATGTCGACCAAAGCACTGGAAAGGTATTCAACAGTTGTAAAACCCTTGTTGAATGTGGACGCTTTGTGGATGCGTTCAACAAGTTCCTTCGGAATCGGCTTTCCAGTTTGGTAATGCAAAGCAAAACGCTGCAATACTTCATTGGTGGATAACCAGTGTTCCAGCAGCTGTGAAGGGAATTCCACATAGTCACGGACCACATTTGTGCCGGATAAGGATGGATAGGTTACATTGGAAGAGAGTCCGTGTAAAGCATGTCCGAACTCATGGAATAAGGTAGTTGCATCATCCCAGGAAATCAGTACCGGTTCGCCGGGTTTGCCGCTGACGAAGTTCGCATTGTTGGAAACAATGGTTGTGATTTCGCCGTCCACTCTCTGCTGACTGCGGTAAGCATTCATCCATGCACCCGATCGTTTACCCTGGCGGGCATAGGCATCAAAGTACCAGAGGCCGACATGTTTGCCGGTTGTTTTGTCTTTTACTTCCCACACACGCATATCGGATTGGTAGACGGGAATGTTTGTGAGCGGAGTGAAGGTGAAATTAAACAGCTCACCGGCAACCCAAAACATTCCTTCACGGAGATTTTCAAGCTGGAGATATTGCTTCACTTCTGTCTGGTCCAGGTCGAATTTTGCTTTTCTTACCTTCTCTGCATAATAGCGATAATCCCAGGGCTCAATTTTAATATTCGCACCTTCTTTATCGGCAAGCGCCTGCATGTCTGCAACTTCTTCGTGAACACGGGCAACCGCAGGAGGCCAGACAGACTCCATCAATTCCATCGCACGTTCGGGAGTTTTGGCCATTGAATTTTCCAGTCTCCAATGTGCATGCGACTTGAACCCGAGCAGCTTTGCACGTTCAGCGCGGAGCTTCAGGATTTGCGCGATAATTTTATTGTTGTCGTGCTCGTCACCATTATCGCCCCGGTTGACAAACATTTTCCAGGCTTTTTCACGCAGGTCGCGGCGGTCCGAGTAGGTGAGGAATGGATCGACAGAGGAGCGTGTATTGGAAATCACCCATTTCCCGGACATCTTTCTTCGTTCAGCCGCACCGGCCGCACCGTCTTTCAAAGATTGGGGCAAGCCGGAAAGATCCGCTTCACTTGTAAGTTCGAGGAATTTTCCGGATTCGTCAGCCAGCAGATTCTGGCTGAAACTTGTAAAGAGCCCTGCGAGGCTTTGGTTAATTTCAGACATACGCGCTTTCGACGTTGCATCAAGCTTCGCACCTGCACGAATGAAATTCGTATAATAGGTCCACGTTAAACGTTGTTGTTCGGAAGTCAGTTTTGCTTTATCGGGGCTCTGGTAAACGGCTTCAATACGTTTGAATAATTTTTCATTCTGCGTGATCTTATCAAAGAAGGCAGCCATTTTGGGTTCCATTTCGGTTTCGACAGCTGAAAACGCATCGTTATTCATGTTGTTGCTCCAGATTCCGTATATCGTTTGTACACGATCGAGCGTCTTCCCGGTACGCTCCATAGCGGCAATGGTGTTTTCAAAACTTGGTGCAGCCGGATCATTAGCAATGCGGTCAATTTCATCCAGGTTTTCTTTCATCGCGGCTTCCAGAGCCGGTTTGAAATCTGCAACATTGACTTTGTCGAAGGGCGGAATGCCGCCGTACGGTCCGGTCCATTTTTGGAGAAGGGGATTTTGATCTGCCGTTTCGACCAATACAGTGTTGTTTTCTCCTCCTGTTGTTTCCTGCTGTGAAAGAATTCCTTTCGCGGAAACAGTTTGGATCAGTGTTGCGGATGAAAACAACAGGCAATAAACTACTTTTGAATGTCTCATGGTTTTTGATTCAGGAATGCGTTGTGCGTTGGATTAGGGGACCTAAAGTAGTGAATCGCCCTTAAGGGATTTATTAAAATGTGTTAAAGCCTGGTTTTGCGGGCAAAAGAAGAAGTGTCCGGCAGTAAAAAAACGGAAAAAAAGGGTATTCGAATGGAATTTATTTTAGGGTATTTCCAGACACCCCATTTCGGTGCAGGAATTCCTCTCTTGCTTCAGAAAATCAGAGGAGTACACCAGAATTTTGTTTCCCCGGACGTGACGGGCAAGCCAAAAATGAGATTTGTAGTAAATGCGTAATTTAGACCGTTTCTTTATCGACGCCAATATGCATTCTGAAATTTTGATCGTGAAAAATATGGTATGTTCCCGCTGTGTGATGGCGGTAGAAAATATTCTGAAGAAATCAGAACTACCTTTTCAAAAAGTGTTGATTGGTGAAATTCATTTGAGTCAACCGTTGAAGCCTAATCAAAAACAAACCCTGAAGAACGAACTGGAAAAAGTCGGGTTTGAGATGATTGACAATCACGTCAGCGGACTCATTGAAAAAATAAAAAAGTACGTTATAAAAAAAGCACGGAAAGAAGCAGAGGATAAGAAGGAAAATTTATCCACCTATCTTTCACACCATCTCCATCACGAATACACTTACCTCAGCAGTTTATTTTCTTCCATCGAAGGGCGGACCATTGAAAATTATTTCATTGAACAAAGAATTGAAAAAGCGAAAGAATTGATTGTGTACGGACAGATGACCTTGTCGGAAATTGCGGACGCACTGGAATACAGTAGTGTTGCGCATTTGTCAAGTCAATTTAAAAAGGTGACCGGACTTACGCCTTCTTACTTCAAAGAAATTGGCGCAGCCAAACGAAAAGGCCTCGACCGGATCTAACCCCAAAATTGTATAACACCTTCCCAAAGTTGTGTAATGCCTTCCGCAGAGACAGGCAGTACATTTGTATTGTAAAATTTAAACGATTACAATATGAAAAACTCAAAAACAAGCCTGAACATTCAGGCAATCAATGAAAATTGCGGAAGTGCAAATTGTACCTGCGGAACCTGTACCTGTGAGACATGTACTTGCGGTACATGCAGCAAGCGATAATCATTTCCCTTTCAATTGCAAAAAGAAGCCGTTCCCTGCGGAGCGGCTTCTTTTAAAATTCTTCTAAAATTTACTATGAAATCAAATTCAAAATATTTTTTTCTTCTTGTGTTTTATCTCCTGTTGGCAGGCGTGCTTATTCATTTTGTGATAAAAAATGAAAAGGGGCAGGGGAAACCCTATTCATTGTATGGGAGGATTGCATTGATCCACTGTACCGGGAATGTTCAACACTCTATGCTTCCGTTCATTCACACGGTTTGAATCTTATGCAGCATCAGCCGGGCGATGTTGGCTGCCCGGGTTTTTGCTTCTTCTGCTTTTTCGCCTTCAAACAAATCGTCCACGGTACGTGTAAACAAAGTGATCCATTCT